>CALPVM020000240.1 GCA_943327015.2 Akkermansia muciniphila | reverse complement strand
GTGCGCTTAATTAAGGGGGTACCACCCACCCAGTCTCGTCGCACACCGCCCACTGCCGATCACATGCCGCTTCCTGATCCACCTGCAAGACCGCCTTGCTTTCCCCGCTTGGGCCAGCGCGGATGAGGCGCGGGCTGGCAAACGGACAACAGGGTATGGGGGTCTATCGCCTCCGGCTGGCTGGCCGGGATGGGGCACGCTACGCTTACGCACGGCGCTGCCCATTAATAACAGAATAACTATAGCAGCATTTGCCTGGCTTGCCAACATAACAACTGGAGCGGGCGACCGGAATCGAACCGGCTCATCGGGATGGTGTCCCTTCAGGTTCTGAAGACCTGCGTGCTGCCGTTACACTACACCCGCTTTGGTTGGCAGTATAGCTTTAAGCACACCATAAACAACAAACGGGCGTTCTTTAACCCAGTTACCAAGGTTTGAACCTAAATCCTCTGGACTCCATGATTGCCAGTGCGACCGTAGTTGTCTTCAAAACGAACAATATCGTCCTCACCCAAATAACTCCCAGACTGCACCTCAATGATTTCGAGCGGAATGCTGCCGGGGTTAGCCAAGCGATGCACCTCGCCAAGTGGAATGTAAGTAGATTGGTTTTCAGTCAACAGCTGCACCTTGTCACCATTGGTGATTTCGGCGGTGCCTTTAACCACAATCCAGTGCTCAGCCCGGTGATGGTGCTTTTGTAAACTAAGGCTTGCTTTAGGCTTGACTAGGATGCGCTTAACTTTAAATCGGCCGCCTTCGTCAATACTGTCGTACCAGCCCCATGGGCGATGTACTTTGCGGTGCAGGGTGTGTTCTTCGCGCTTGGTGGTCTGCAACTGGGCTACGATGTGCTTCACGTCTTGGCTGCGGGTTTTGTCGGCCACCAGTACGGCATCGGGCGTTTCCACCACAATCAGGTTACTCACCCCCACCAGGCTAACCAAGCGACTGGAGGCATGCACCAGCGTGTTGCGACTGTCGGTGGTGAGTACGTCGCCCACGTGGGCGTTACCGTGTTCATCTTTGGGTAATACGCTCCAAACAGCGTCCCATGCGCCTAGATCGCTCCAACCGGCATCCAGCGGCACCATGCTAATGGGGAACCTGCTGCCGGGGCAGTGCTCCATAACAGCGTAGTCAATCGACTCAGACGCAATGGCTGTAAATTCGGCTTTGCCGGGGCGCACAAAGGGTGTGGCAGTGCTGGCGTCGGCGCTGCGTGCTTGCCATGCGTCTTTGGCGGCTTGCAGGATGTCGGGGCGAAACTGCTCAAGCGCCTTTAGCCACACCGAGGCTTTGAGCACAAACATGCCGGCGTTCCAGTAGTAGCCTCCTTCGTCTATGTACTGCTGTGCGGTTGCGGCGTTTGGCTTTTCCACAAAGCGCTGGACTTGCATGGCAGCTTGGAGGCTGCTTACATGGGCTTGGATGTAGCCGTAGCCGGTTTCAGGCCGATCGGGCGTGATGCCCAGAATGACAATAGTACCAAATTCGGCTTCGCGCACGGCTTGTTGCATGGCCTGAGTGAAAGCAGCGGTATTGGCAACCGTTTGATCGGCAGGGGTGACCACCAGCACCGGGTCTTGATCGTTAGCCTGAGCGGCCAGCGCAGCCAGAGTCAGCGCTGGGGCTGTATTGCGACCGATGGGCTCAAGCAAGGCTGTACCGAGTTCAATGCCTACTTCGCGCAGCTGTTCTGCGGCCAGGAAGCGGTGCTCTTCACCAGTAACGATCAGCGGTTTGGCTACCTGAATGTCATCTGCTCCCAAGGCTACCAGACGCTGCGCAGCCTGCTGAAAAAGGCTATCAACACCAGTGAGACAGAGAAACTGTTTGGGGAACCCGGCGCGTGACAGGGGCCAGAGTCGGGTGCCGGAACCACCACATAGAATAACTGGATTAACTTTAATTATACTCATAATGTTGTTATAGTGGTTTTTTGACCGCATTGAGCGCCGCAACCTCATCCTTAAGCGCAAATTTATGCATTTTACGTTTAATAAAGCAGCTGGTTAGAGCCATCTTTTTGGCAATGCCTTGGGGTGTGGGCAGGCTACGCAGCGTTAAATCACGCTAAGTGTTCGTGATTTTACACTTTATGAAGTCGCAATTTGCTGTATTGGAGTTGCAGTCACCAAACCCGCGCAACCCATTAAAACTATGTTGTTGGTTATACGCTTTTGGCAGTCCAGCAAACAACACCAAGTTTCTACTAGTACCCATTTTTAGACAACCAATGAACAGTGTGCAGCTGTTCTGATTTAAGGTTTAGATTACCCTGATTAAAAAAAGCCAGCTAGCCCCTCTACAATGCCTGACCTGTCTTAATGACGCTTATGCACCAAACCATGACACAGACCAGCGAAACCACTAAATCTCCCTCTAAAAATCCCAAGCTCCGCCCGATCCCGCGCTTTATTTTTGCCAGCCGCTGGTTACAGTTGCCCCTGTATCTGGGCTTAATTGCGGCTCAAGGTGTGTATGTGTTTCACTTTTGGGTAGAACTGGTGCATCTGTTAGAAGCTGCATTCGGCAGTCAACCGGCGCTGCAGGCGCTGATTACCAGTATCGGCTACAAGTCTGATGTGCAAATTACAGCACTTAATGAAACCATCATCATGCTTGTGGTGTTGGCGCTGATTGATGTGGTCATGATCTCTAACCTGCTTATTATGGTAATTATTGGTGGTTATGAGACCTTTGTTAGTCATATGGGGCTGGAAGGGCACGAAGACCAGCCTGAATGGCTGAGCCACGTTAATGCATCTGTGCTTAAGGTAAAGTTGGCCACCGCCATTATTGGCATCAGCTCCATTCATTTGCTAAAAACCTTTATCAATGCCGCCAATTACGATGAAAAAGTGTTGATATGGCAAACCCTGATCCATATTGCGTTTTTACTCAGTGCTATTGCCATTGCCTACACCGACAAGCTACTTACCACTACTCATTCAGGGCAACACTAAACCACTTTAGTTGCACTAGCAGCATCATGGTCCATATCCGGCCTTTGCGCCGGATCCACATGGGTCATTAAATTTAAAACACGATGGCGCTGTAGTACTGCCCTGCGGGCTGCAACAGCAATGTTATGGCCTTCCTCTACGCTAATGGTGGCGTCTACCTCGATGTGGGCATCGGCCAGCATCATGTCACCCATTTTGCGGGCACGTAAATCGTGCACCCCTAAAACACCGGCTGTAGCAAGCAAGGTGGCGCGAATGGCATTGAGTTCTTCTTCATCAACCGAGCGGTCCATCAGGTCGTGCAAGGCGTCCCAGCCAAACTTCCAGCCCATTTTGCCCACCATAATGCCCACGAGCAAGGCTGCAATCGGGTCAAACAAGGGGTAACCGGCCAGATTACCCACCAGGCCGATGCACACCACCAAAGACGATGCTGCATCAGAACGCGCATGCCAGGCATTGGCCACCAACATAGTGGATTTAACCGACTTTGCAGCGCGCAGCATGTAACGGAACAGCAGTTCTTTACTCAACAACGCGCCTAACGCCACCCACAAGGCCGTAACGTGCACGGTTGCAATGGTGTCGGGATTTTCCAGTTTGCTCAATGCAGACCACACCATGCCAATACCCACGCTAATGAGTAATATACCCAGCACCAAAGAAGCTGCTGTTTCAAAACGTTGGTGCCCATAGGGGTGCTCGGTATCGGGGTCTTTATGGCTGTGCCGGTTGGC
>CALPVM020000239.1 GCA_943327015.2 Akkermansia muciniphila | reverse complement strand
GCGCAACCAGCGTCGCCAAACCCGGCCAGGTGGTGGTGGTCGAATTGGTCGAGCCGCCGGCCCTTTATGGCCAGCCGGTAGGGCGCATCAAAGAAGTATTGGGCGAGATGGATGACCCCGGCATGGAAATAGAAATTGCCGTGCGCAAGTACAGCGTGCCGCACGAATTTTCTGAAGCCTGCATTGCCCAGTCGCGCAGCTTGCCGGATCAGGTGCAGCCACAAGACACACTACAGCGCATTGATTTAACCGATGTACCCTTGGTGACTATTGATGGCGAAGATGCGCGCGACTTTGACGATGCCGTGTACTGCGAGCCAGCCACCAAAGGCCGCGGTAAAACTGCTATCCAAGGCTGGCGCCTGCTGGTGGCGATTGCCGATGTCAGCCACTACGTTCAAACCGGCAGTGCGATTGACATAGATGCTTACGACCGGGCTACCAGTGTGTATTTTCCGCGTCGCGTCATTCCCATGTTGCCCGAAAAACTGTCTAACGGGCTGTGTTCGCTCAACCCGCAGGTAGAGCGCTTGTGCATGGTGTGCGACATGTTTATCAGCACTGAAGGCGATATTGAAGCCTACCAGTTTTACCCGGCAGTCATGTTCAGCCATGCGCGCTTTACCTATACCGAGGTGGCCGCCATTTTGAGCAATACCAAAGGTCCAGAGGCAGCCAAGCGCAAAGACCGCATAGATGATTTACTCAACCTGCATGGCGTGTTTCAGTCTTTGCTCAAAGCGCGCTTAAAGCGTGGCGCGGTAGACTTTGAAACCACTGAGACACAAATTGTTTGCGACGACAATGGCCGTATCGAGAAAATTGTGCCACGCACGCGTAATGTGGCGCACCGGGTGATTGAAGAAACCATGCTGGCCGCCAACGTGTGCAGCGCCGACTTTATCGCGCAAGGCAAGCACCCCGGTTTGTTCAGGGTGCATGAAGGTCCCACGCCCGAGAAAAAAGAAACCCTGCGCAACTATCTCAAGGCTTGTGGCTTGGGGCTGACCATTACCGACGACCCCTCGCCGGGCGAGTTTCAGGCCATTGCCAATGCCACCAAAGATCGTCCCGACGCGCAACAAATTCATTCCATGCTGTTGCGCTCCATGCAGCAGGCCATTTACACGCCCATAAATAGCGGTCACTTTGGCTTGGCCTTTGATGCCTATACACACTTTACCAGCCCGATTCGGCGTTACCCGGACTTGTTGGTACACCGCGTCATCAAGGCCATTTTGGCCAAAAAGCGCTACCAGTTACCAGCTTTGCCCACGCCGGGAGAGGCACACGCCAAATTGGCACGTCGTCTCGAAAAAGGACTAGCCGCACGCGTGGCAGAGCCAGAGCAAAAGCCGCGCAAGGCCAATGCTGAAAATATGGCTTGGCAAGCTGCCGGGTTGCATTGCAGCGCCAATGAGCGCCGCGCCGACGAGGCCAGTCGCGATGTAGAGGCCTGGCTCAAGTGCAAATACATGCGCGACCATTTGGGCGAAGAATACAGTGGCGTGGTGAGTTCAGTAACCAGTTTTGGTTTGTTTGTCACGCTGGATGCCATGTACGTGGAAGGCCTTATTCACATCACCGAGTTGGGTGGCGAATACTACCGCTTTGATGAAATGCGACAAGAGTTACGCGGCGAGCGTACCGGTTTGCGTTACGCCATTGGCACCCGGGTGCGTGTGCAGGTCAGCCGGGTGGATTTGGATGGTCGCAGAATCGACTTTGCCTTGTTGCACGAAGGCGAAACCGCTGCGTCACGCCATCACGCAGTAAAACCATCGCATCCGTTAAAGGGGCATGATGTTGCGGCGGTCTTTGTTCCTGATGTTCCACCAAAACCTGTACGTGGTAAACGCTCAACAGCGAAGCCTGCCGCAACTGCCAATAAGCCAGTAAAAAAATCGGCGACTAAAGCGGCGAAACCAACCAGAAAAAAGCGCTCATAGCACCTGTGCCAAACGCAGTGCAGTCAGTGGTCGCGCAGATTCTGTACGCCACTGGTCTGCACGCAGCCCATGCTGGTAAACGGATGCACAAGCCGCATCAAAAGCATTGGTGTGGGTTGCCAGCAATGCTCCCGCCAATCCTGCCAATACATCGCCGGTACCAGCGGTGGCAAGATTGGCATTGCCCGTGGTATTGATACGTGGGGTATGTTCGGGTGCAGCAATTATGCTTCCAGAGCCTTTTAGTACCACGCAGCAGTTCAATCGGTCGGCTAGCTCTTGGGCGGCTGCCAGCCGGTTGGCTTGCACCTCGGCGGTGCTGGTGTGCAGCAGCCGAGCCGCCTCCAGTGGGTGTGGTGTAAGCACCGTGCTGCCCTTGGGGCGGTTGCGCAATAGTGTTTGAAGGTGGCTGTCTTGTGCCAATACATTCAGTCCGTCGGCATCCAGCACCAGTCGGGCTGCATGTTGTAACACGGCCTCCATGTGTCGTGCCATTGCTGTGCCGCCACCACAACCCGCCACCACCACCATTTGAGATAAATCGAGTGTGTGAAATGCGCGAAACATTAACTCGGGTTGCGTGGTGTCTACACCCAAGGGGGCGTTATCTCCCACACCGGCCACAAAAACACGCCCAGCACCTGCATGCAGGGCGGCGGTTGCTGCCAGTAAGGCTGCGCCTTCCATGCCGACATCGCCCCCCACCACAAGCACATCGCCGTAGCTACCTTTGTGGCTGTTGTGACGGCGTTCTCTTGGGGGTGGTGTGGGGTTGGTATAAGCGGTTGCCGGCGCAGTGGGTTTAACGCCTAGGTCGTTGAACCATATTTCGCCACAGGCATCACGGCCAAAGGCGGTAAACAAGCCGGGCTTGAGGGTTAGCAAGCTTAGGGTGTGGCTGGCTTTGACGTGCACGTTTACAGCGTGTCCTGTATCTGCATGCAGTCCTGTGGGCAGGTCGACGGCAATCACAGGTACTTTGCAGGTATTTATGCGCTCAATCCACTCTGTATAAAGCCCTTGTAGCGGGCGTAAGGCGCCTATTCCAAACAGAGCGTCAATGCAGGCATCAAATCTGTCAGGTGCGGTACTGCTGAACTCTACGCCTGCAGCAAGTGCGCGCTGGCGCGATAACGCTGCATCTTCAGGAATGACTGCAGAAATATTTTGGCACGTTACCACTGCCTGCTTACCCCAACGCTTTAAGTGCATAGCAGCTTCAAAACCATCGCCGCCATTATTGCCGGGGCCACAGGCAATCCAGATGGTTTTGGAATGAGGTGCCACCGCGAGTGTGAGTT
This sequence comes from Akkermansia muciniphila, assembly GCA_943327015.2. Classification (GTDB taxonomy): domain Bacteria; phylum Pseudomonadota; class Gammaproteobacteria; order Burkholderiales; family Burkholderiaceae_C; genus Allorhodoferax. The sequence continues at coordinate 496 of CALPVM020000239.1, read as the reverse complement.
GCGCCAGCGCCAAACCGGCGCGCTGCATCAAGGTGTGTGGGGGCAGGTCGCTCGCAGCAGATTGTTCTAGTTGTTGGGTGGCTTGGGCGCCATACAGCGCATGTGCAGCCAGTTGGTTGGCAGCACTGCCACCAACAATGCAGTTAGAACTCGAAGACATCACCTTCACGCGCTAGACGGATGTCCATGCCCTGGGTCAGATGGGCATTGTCTTTGAGCGCTACTTCAAAGGCGGCCTCTAGGGCATCATCGCTGCGCGTGGGCTCGTGGTGGGTGCAGTACAACACTTTTGCGCCGGCAGCGTGTGCCAATGCAATGCTCGAGCTAAAAGTGCCATGTCCCCAGCCTTTTTTACTCGGGTATTCGGTGTCGGTGTAAGAGGTGTCGGCAATGAGTACATCAACACCTTGAATCGCTTTTTCAATAGCGCGTGTTTTTTCGTCTACCAGTAGCTGGTATTCGTCAAACTGTGGATCGTCTGGCGTGTAAATGTTGT
>CALPVM020000238.1 GCA_943327015.2 Akkermansia muciniphila | reverse complement strand
TTTGCTTTCCACTGTGCGCCCATGGGGACTTCCTTTTAAGTATGTGTTACGCCGTAGGCCACACAAAACGATGTTCAATAGCGGCTTGTATGCCGGCGGCATCCAAACCAAGCAACGAAAGCAGTTTGGCATGGTCACCATGCTCGATAAATTGGTCTGGCAAGCCCAGTTGCAAAACGGGCAGTTGCAGTCCGGCGGCATGCAGAGCTTCAGTGACAGCACTGCCTGCTCCACCCATAATAGCGCCCTCTTCCAGAGTCACAATGGCTTGGTGTGTACCCGCCACCTGCAGCAATAAATCAACATCTAACGGCTTAGCCCAGCGCATATTGACCACGGTCGCATCCAGCTTGTTGGCAGCCTCTAAGGCGGGGTAAAGCAAGGTACCAAATGCCAGTATTGCAATATTTTTACCAGTTCGGCGGATTTCGCCTTTACCAAATGGCAGTCCTTCCAAACTGTGGTGCATTGGCACGCCCACGCCTGCACCACGGGGGTAACGTACCGCCACCGGATGGTTTTGTGCAAACGCGGTACTGAGTAATTGGCGACATTCGTTTTCGTCTGCGGGGCACGCCAGGCTCATATTAGGGATGCAGCGTATAAACGGAATGTCATATGCGCCTGCATGGGTTGCACCGTCTGCGCCCACCAAACCGGCACGATCCAAGGCAAACACCACTGGTAGGTTTTGAATCGCCACATCGTGAATGAGTTGGTCGTAGGCACGCTGCAAAAAGGTGGAATAAATGGCCACCACGGGCTTGAGCCCTTCACACGCCAAGCCTGCCGCAAAGGTAACGGCATGCTGCTCTGCAATACCCACATCAAAATAACGCGAAGGAAAACGTGCCTCAAACTCCACCATGCCTGAGCCTTCGCGCATGGCAGGGGTAATGCCCACCAAGCGCTCGTCTTGAAACGCCATGTCGCACAGCCATTGGCCAAACACTTGGGTAAAGGTGGTTTTAGCCGCAGTAGCCGATTTTTGAAGGCCTACGCTGGGGTCAAATTTGCCGGGGCCATGGTAGGCCACCGGGTCGGCCTCAGCCAACTCGTAGCCTTGCCCTTTTTTAGTAACCACATGCAAAAATTGAGGGCCTTTAAGGAGCTTAATGTTCTCTAAGGTAGGGATTAACGAGTCCAGATCGTGCCCGTCGATTGGGCCGATATAGTTAAAGCCAAACTTTTCAAACAGAGTTGCCGGCACTACCATGCCTTTAGCATGTTCTTCAAAACGTTTGGCTAATTCAAATAACGGAGGCGCGCCTTTAAGCACAGATTTACCCACGTTTTTAGCAGCGGCATAAAATTGCCCACTCATGAGCTGCGCTAAATAGCGATTGAGCGCACCCACTGGCGGGCTAATGCTCATGTCGTTGTCGTTCAAAATAACCAGCAATTTGCAGTCGGCAATGCCACCGTTATTAAGTGCTTCAAAAGCCATGCCGGCTGTCATGGCTCCATCACCAATCACTGCAACCGAATAGCGGTCTTCGCCTTTAATTTTAGAGGCCAACGCCATACCCAGTGCTGCAGAAATAGAGGTGCTGGAGTGGGCTGTACCAAAGGTGTCAAATATACTTTCTGCGCGTTGGGGAAAACCACTTAAGCCGCCCAACTGTCGCAGCGTGGGCATGCGGTCACGGCGGCCTGTGAGAATTTTATGCGGATACGTTTGGTGACCCACATCCCACACAATGCGATCTTCGGGGGTGTCAAACACATAATGCAAGGCAACCGTGAGCTCTACTGTGCCCAGATTAGAACTGAGATGCCCCCCCGTTTTGGAAACACTGTCAAGCACAAAGCTACGCAATTCGTCGGCTAAAACGGGTAGTTGCGTGCGAGGAACACGACGCAAATCGGCTGGCGAATTAACACCGGGTAACAACGGCAATGGAAGTTGCTGGGTATGGGGCATAAACAATCAATCAATAATCAGCAGGCGCGGTGTACCACCATGTGCGCCAACGCCTGCAATGCATGGGCGTTATGTAAGCCACTGCTTTGGAGTGCAGCTAGCGCCTGTTGCAACAAATCGCGGGCGTATGCCTTGCTGGCATCTAGACCCATGAGCGAGACGTAGGTGGGTTTATCTTGCTCTGCATCTTTACCAGCAGTTTTGCCTAGGGTAGCAGAATCAGCAGTGACATCTAAAATATCGTCAACCACCTGAAAGGCCAAGCCCATGGCATGGCCATAAATGTGCAAACCTTCGAGTGCATTTGCAGAAGGCGTAGCACAAGTAGCCCCCATTATTACACTCGCATGCAGCAATGCACCGGTTTTAAGCTGGTGCATTTCACGCAATTGGTCTTCGGTTAAGGTGTGGCCGACGCTCGCCAGATCAATCGCTTGCCCGCCGGCCATACCAGCACTGCCCGCTGCTCTGGCCAGCAAGGCACACAGCTGTGCCTGGATTACCGGTGCAACACTACCATCGAGCGGCGTGAGTAACTCAAATGCCAAGGCCTGCAATGCATCACCCGCCAATAACGCCGATGCTTGGCCAAACTGCACATGCACGGTGGGTTTGCCACGGCGTAGTACATCGTTGTCCATACAGGGCATGTCATCGTGAACCAAAGAATAGGCGTGAATGAGCTCTACGGCACACGCAGCACGTAATGCAGCCCCTACACCGTCGTTACTACCATTAAAAGCCTCATGCGCCGCAAAAACCAGTAATGGGCGCAGTCGTTTACCGCCGTCCAATACTGCGTAGCGCATGGCTTGTACCAAGGCAGCAGGAGCGCCATGATCAAGACCGGCAGAAACATTGGTAGTTATCCAACGATCCAAAGCTTGCTCTACCTTGGCTAGGCGCTCTGTCATCCAGATATCAAAATCAAAGCCGGAGGCTAATGGTGTCATTGTGGCTTCCATGGCTTGAGCGCTCCATCGTCCAGCACTTTGATTTGGTCTTCCACCGCCTGCAGTTTTTCACGACAAAACTGCAGCAGCACAGCACCCCGCTGATAACCAGATAGCAAATGGTCAAGAGGCAATTCACCGGACTCCAGCCGCATTACTAAAGCATCGAGTTCTTGCATGGCAGACTCGTAACTCTCGGGTAAGGTGGTAACTGGCTCAACGGCGCTGGTAGATGGCATAAAGTTAGAAATAGTTAGCCCATTATTTTAAACGTTATTAACAACCCTTCTCAACAAAGGCTACAATTGCACGTTTGGCGACCGGACATCTTTTTTTGTGCGGTTTTTTTATTTACCGCGCTCATGGGCGCATCCCCCTGTGGGGAGTCTTTAGGTCAGGTCCCCCATGTCTGATTTAAGTCTTCGACTGCAGCAGGCGCAAAGCCAACTACCAGTTCATAGCTACTTTGATAACGCGCTGTACCAGCGCGAAATGGAAACCATTTTTAATAATGGTCCGCGCTACCTTGGTCACGCTCTTAGCGTGCCCCACGTGGGCGATTATTATGCTCTACCGCAAGAAAAAGAAGGTCGTGCATTGGTACGCAATGCTGGAGGCATCGAGCTTGTTTCCAACATTTGCCGCCATCGCCAAGCCGTTATGCTCAAAGGGCGGGGCTCTTTAACGCAAAGCGCAGGTGGCAATATTGTCTGCCCACTGCACCGCTGGACTTACTCTGGCGCGCACAGTGGTCTAGGCGGCACCCAGTCTGGCACCTTAATTGGCGCACCGCATTTTGCGCACGACCCTTGCCTGAACCTCAACAACTACCGTTTACAAGAGTGGAATGGACTACTGTTTGAAGCCAACGGACGTGATGT
>CALPVM020000237.1 GCA_943327015.2 Akkermansia muciniphila | reverse complement strand
TAGGTCTCCTGCTAGGCTGGGTGTATTTTTGCAATAAGATGGTAAATAACGACATATCCATGTTGTTAAATATCAACCAGCAAGAGTCGGTGCAGCAGTTGGCTTCGCAAATTGATGATAATTTGCAATCCCGATTGCAGGGTTTGGAGGCCATAGCCCGTCAGCTAGCCCAGCCGTTGCAAAAAGATGCACGGTTAACCAAAGATTTTCTAGGCAGCATCCCAATGGTGCACTCCATCTTTAATGGTGGGCTTGTTGCCTATAACCTGCAGGGTGTGCCTGTTGCTGTTCATGCGCCGGCTGATGTTCAAAGTATGGCCAATGGCTACGCCATAGATTACGTGGCAATTGCTTTGCAGTATGGTCAAAATGCTATTGGGCCGCTTGAATTAAACGCCCAAAACCTGAGCCCTGAATTTGGCGTGGTAGTGCCTGTGTTGGATGAAAAAAACCGCATCGTGGGTGCTTTAAAGGGGCTGACGCGAATCAATGAACCCAATTTTTTAAGCCGTTTACTGCAAGTAGATAAAGACCGCACTGACAGCTACTTGCTGGTAGATCCGGTGCGCCGGTTGGTGGTGGCGGGTAGCGACAGATCGCGTGCATATGCGCAACTACCGCTTCGCGGTGTCAATCCAACCCTTGACGCACTTTTAACGCCATCGCATGCCAACCAGATTTATCAGCCCTTACCAGATAGTCAGACCCCGATGGTATCTAAAACAGTGGGTCTAACAGGGTGGGTGTTGCTGCATGCGCCATCCAGTCATGAGGCGTTTGTGCAGTTTAAAGAAAACCAAACGTTGCAGCTGATTTATTCGGGTCTATTGTTGTTGTTGGCGGCTTGCGTAGTTTTCTGGTTTATAAAAAACAAGATCCTGCCCATTCATAGTGCCTCCGTTAATTTGGCAACCCAGATTAAGAGCAAGGAACGCTGGATGCACACCGTGCCAGAAGATCGCCCCCATGAACTGCGCGAAATCATTGGCGGTGTTAATCAGCTGCTCAGCATGCTCGGTCAAGAGGATGCAGAACTGCCGCAGGTTGATTACTTTGCCAAGTCATTGGCTGAAAATATGCCGGATGTAGTCGGCTATTGGACATCCGATTTGCGCTGCTCTTATGCCAACCATGGCTATTTACAGTGGTTCGGATATACGCCAGAACAGATGCAGGGCATGCACATTAAAAGCCTGTTGGGTGACCAGTTGTTTGAACAGAATGTGCCTTTTATTCAAGCGGCGCTTCGCGGTGAAAACCAGCAGTTTGAGCGCCAGATAGTGCAGCCCAACGGTAAACAACGCTATGCCTGGGTGCAGTATATGGTGCACAAGGTGCAAGGTGTAGTAGAAGGTTTTTTTGTATTTATGGTCGATATCACGCAGGTAAAAACCCGCGAATCTATGGCACGTATCAGCGATGCTGCCCTGCGATCGATCTCCCAGGGTATTGTCATTACCGATTCTAAGCAGCGTATTTTGTTAGTCAATGATGCCTTCACCCGCATTACCGGATACGAAAAACATGAGGTTATAAGTAAAAACTGCCGTTTATTGCAGGGTGAAGAATCCGACCGTCTAGTCATAGAGGCCATGGAAAAAGCCATGGCTGAAGGGGTAAGTTTTTCAGGCGAGCTACTCAATTACCGTAAAGACGGTTCGACCTTCTGGAACGAAATGACCATTTCGCCGGTGTACGATGAAAACCACCGCATAACCCACTATACCGGTGTGGTGCGTGACATTACCGCCCGTAAAATCATGGAGGACGAACGGATGCGTGCCAAAATGCAGTTAGAGCGCGATACGTTGAACCAGTCCATCTTAAACGCTCTACCTCTCGATTTGGCGGTTATCAATTCGCAAGGTGTGGTGTTGGCACTCAACCACCCGCAGCAGGCCTTCAATTCCGTGGACTCAGAGGCGGTTTTTGACCCCTTGTTTCCAACCGTAGAGGGCGCACATTTTTTGGCGCAGGACGGTCAGGCCAATAATGCTAGTTTAAACCCTTACCGAAAACAAGCCGCCCAAGGTTTGAGTTTGGTGTTGGAGGGTGGTGCCAATTATTTTCGCCTCGAATACCCCATAGACACTTCTGCCCACACCCGTTGGAGTAGTATCACCATTAGCCCCCTGGGTCGAGAGCAGCAGGGTGCCATTGTGGCGCACCAAGATATTACGGACTTAAAGCAAGCCTATCTGGAGTTGCAGCAAGCCACCTCGGTAGCTGAAAAAGCCAACCATGCCAAGTCGCATTTTTTGGCTACTGCCAGCCACGACTTGCGCCAGCCCTTGTCCGCGCTGGCGTTGTATGTGGGGGTACTATCCAAGCGTGCAGAACCGCAGCAAAAAGAACTGGTCGATAACATTCGGGGCTGTGTGGATAGCCTGTCCGAGTTGCTCAAAGATCTGCTGGATGTCAGCAAGCTCGATGCTGGCGTGGTTAAAACGCAGGTGTCAGATTTTTTGGTGGATGATATATTGGCATCGCACATGGCCATTCAATCGGTCAATGCCAGTATCAAAGGGCTCAAGCTGCGCATGCGACCCAGCGGCGCAGTGGTGCGTACCGACCCCAAGTTGCTGAGCCGCATTGTCGGAAACTTGGTGACCAACGCTATACGCTACACCCACCAAGGCGGTGTGTTGTTGGCGTGCCGCAAGCGTGGCAATAGCTGGTGGCTGGAGGTGTGGGATACCGGTGAGGGCATACCCGAAGACAAACACAGCCTGATATTTGAAGAATTTCAGCAGCTTAACCAAAGCGGTCGTACCCGTGGCAGTGGTCTGGGGCTGGCTATTGTGAGCAAGATGGCGCACTTGCTGGGCTTGAACATCCATTTGCGTTCGCGCCCAGGGCGTGGCTCCGTATTTGCCATTGAGCTGCCCGCTGTTCACGATCCCCACCACAATGAACCGGTTCGGGTATCGCAAAACAAAATTCCACGCCCATTGCGTATGGCGGTGGTAGACGACGACAGTCGCGTACTGCGTGCTATGGTAATGGCGCTACAAGGGGTGGGGCACGATGTGGTTGCCGCCGAAGATGATGCAACGCTGGTGCAGCAGTTACAAGACCAGGCGCCGGACATCATTATTTCTGACTACCGCTTGGGGCATGGGCGCACCGGTTTTGAGGCGGTAGCAGCAGTGCGTAAAAAGTTTGGCAAAAACGACTTGCCGGCCATATTGGTCACCGGAGACACCGACCCAGCGTTAATACGCAGTATGGCCGACCAGGGTATAGCAGTACACTATAAGCCGCTGCAGCTAGATACTTTGCAGGCCTTTGTCAAAGAGTCGGTCGAAAGAAGGTTGGTATGAAGCTCAAAGTGTTGCTGGCAGACGATCATGTGTATTTTTTAGATGCTTTGCGCATGGTTTTGGAGCTGGAGCCTGATATAGAGGTGGTAGCGCAAGTGTGCAGCGGCACCCACGTGTTGCAGGCTGCACAAAAGGCTAATCCTGATGTGGTGTGCATGGATATAAATATGCCCGGCATGAGCGGCGTAGAGGCAACGCGTATGTTACTGGCGCATTTGCCAGAGCTAAAAGTGATCGGGTTGTCCGGCCATGATGATCCGCACCAGATCGCTGAAATGGCAGCAGCGGGTGCAGTGGGTTACGTTATCAAGTGCCGGGCTGCAGATGAAGTGGCGAATGCTATTCGAGATGTGCTTGGCAAAAAAACAAGAAAGTAAATGTGTCAAAAATTAAAACCACCACCACCTTGCCAACCCAGCAGGAGCCGTCTGACCTGCATACACGGCCCTTTTGTGTGGTGGGTGTTGGGGCTTCCACCGGTGGGCAAGAGGCCATCAAT
>CALPVM020000236.1 GCA_943327015.2 Akkermansia muciniphila | reverse complement strand
GTAGATAAACGGGCCGGACGGGCAAGGAGGTTCATAACAGTCACATCAAATTAGGCAGGAATGGCACTGGCAAATGCATTAATCATGCGTCGAATCGGCTCTGGATTCAGTTTGAGTGAAGCCTGGTTCACCACCAACCTAGAGCTGATATCCATAATGTGCTCCACCTCCACCAAATTGTTGGCTTTGAGGGTGTTGCCAGTAGACACCAAGTCCACGATCGCATCTGCCAAACCGACCAGAGGCGCCAGCTCCATGCTGCCGTAAAGCTTTATCAAATCGACATGCACACCTTTAGATGCAAAAAATTCACGCGCAATAGCCACGTACTTGGTAGCTACTTTCAGGCGTGAGCCCTGTTTAACTGCAGACGCATAGTCAAAATCGGCTTTAGCGGCCACACTGATGCGGCATTTGGCAATTTGCAAATCCAATGGCTGGTACAAACCACCACTACCGCCCCACTCCATACCATGCTCCAGCAAAGTGTCTTTGCCAGTAATGCCCACATCAGCACCACCGTATTGAACATAGGTGGGCACATCGGTAGCACGCACCACCAACAAACGCACATCGGGCTGGTTGGTGGTCAATATCAGCTTGCGTGATTTTTCAGGGTCGTCCAGCACCTCAATACCGGCTGCTTTAAGAAGCGGCAGGGTTTCCTCAAAAATCCGGCCTTTGGACAATGCCAATGTAATCATTTCACCCTTTCAATATCCGCACCAATAGCGCGCAACTTGGCTTCCATTTGGTCGTAACCCCGATCCAGATGGTAGATGCGGTCTACCAATGTTTCGCCCTCGGCCACCAGGCCGGCAATCACCAAGCTGGCAGACGCACGCAAATCGGTGGCCATCACGGTAGCGCCCGAGAGTGTGGGCACGCCCTCTACCACTGAAACTTTGCCGTCAATTTGAATATTCGCACCCAGGCGCACCAACTCGTTAACGTGCATGAAACGGTTTTCAAAAATAGTTTCTGTAACCTTGGATGTGCCATGCGAAATACAGTTAAGCGCCATGAACTGCGCCTGCATGTCTGTCGGGAACCCGGGATATTCAGTCGTGCGAAAGCTCTGTGCCTTGAGTCGGCCTTGCGACTGCACCCGTATGCCACCCTCCACGGCCGTAATGGTAGCTCCGGCATCACGCAGCTTGTCGATCACTGCATCCAGATGGTCGGCGCGGCCATGACGCAACAACACATCGCCGCCCGTTGCGGCCACCGCACACAAAAAGGTGCCGGCTTCAATCCGGTCTGCCACCACCTGATGGGTGCAACCGTGCAAAGCCTCTACGCCTTGAATGCGGATACGGCTGGTACCATGCCCTTCAATCTTGGCTCCCATGGCAATCAGCATTTCAGCCAAATCGGGAATTTCGGGCTCCTGCGCCGCATTCTCCAAAATGGTTTCGCCCTCTGCCAAAGCGGCCGCCATCATAAAGTTTTCAGTACCTGTCACAGTGACCATATCGGTGGCAATGCGGGCACCCTTGAGGCGCGTGCGCCCATTCGGCAAGGTTGCCACCATATAGCCATGCTTAACAGCAATATCAGCACCCATAGCGGCTAGGCCTTTTAAATGCTGGTCTACCGGACGCGAACCAATGGCACAGCCCCCCGGTAAAGACACAGTTGCCTTGCCAAAACGCGCTAGCAAAGGCCCGAGTGCCAGCACCGAGGCGCGCATGGTTTTTACCAAATCATAGGGTGCCTCTGGCTTATTCAAACCACCCGCATTCAAGAGTACCACCCCATCGGCAGACTGCTCTGCTTGCACGCCCATATTGCGAATAAGCTTAAGCATGGTGGATACATCTTGCAAACGCGGTACATTGTGCAGCGTCACCGGCTCTGCCGTAAGTAACGCTGCGCACAGCTCGGGCAAGGTCGCATTTTTAGCGCCGGAAATAAGCACCTCGCCATTTAACTGACGTCCGCCGCGAATAAGTAGTTTGTCCATATGTGTTCTTTCAGACAGTTTGTGCCGCCCACTCAGCGGGGGTATAAGTTTTCATGGAAAGTGCCTGCACCTCATCGGTATGCATGCGGCTACCCAGCGTAGCGTACACCAGTTGGTGGCGCTGGATTAAACGTTTGCCTTCAAACGCAGCCGACACAATGGTGGCATACCAATGACGGCCGTCGCCCTCTAGGTTGCAGTGCTCGCAAGGTAAACCTTGGCTAATCAGTGCTTGTAATTGTTCCGCAGTCATAAAGGGTGATGTTCCATCCAAAAATATTCAATGCATTAACTGCGAATTTTGTAACCGGTGCGCAGCAAATGCAAAGCCAACAGGCTGGCACCAGCCAATGCACATCCAACCACCCCAAGGCTGAGCCAAGGAGATGCGTCACTCACGCCAAAAAATCCATATCTAAATCCGTCAATCATGTAAAAAAACGGGTTCAAATGGCTCATCTGTTGCCAAAAAGCAGGTAACGAATGGATGGAATAAAACACACCACTCAAAAAAGTCATGGGCATGATAATGAAGTTTTGAAACGCCGCCAATTGGTCAAACTTTTCTGCCCACAAGCCGGCAATCAAGCCCAAAGCACCCATCAGAGCAGCACCCATAAAGGCAAACACCAACACCCACACAGGCGCCACAAAAGCCAAGGGTGCAAACCACATCGATACCAACAACACGCCGCAGCCCACTACCAAGCCGCGAATAATCGAAGACCCCACATAGGCGACAAACCAGTTCCAGTGCGACAGTGGTGTCAGCAGCAAAAACACCAAGTTGCCCATGATTTTGCTCTGGATCAGCGACGAAGAGCTATTTGCACATGCATGTTGCAGCACACTCATCATCACCAAACCCGGGATCAAAAAAGCGGTGTAATGCACGTTATCGTAAACTCTCACATGGTCTTGCAGCACGTGACCAAAGATCATCAAGTACAGCACCGCCGTGAGCACTGGCGCTGCGATAGTCTGGAACGCCACTTTCCAGAAACGCAGTACTTCTTTGTACAACAGGGTTTGCCAGCCGGTCATGCTACCACCGCCTTGTGCGCCGTACCGCTATTGCCTGCAGCACTCATCACATCCAGAAAAACATCTTCTAGATCCGCCTTGCGGATTTCCATGTCTTCTACAGACACACCCGCTTCACGCAGGGTAGATAAATAACGCTCAATCTCTAATGCATCATGCGCTGGCAACTGCACTACACGACCGGTGACACGGGCTCGCTGCGACAGATGAGAGGGCAACGCATCATCCGTTTTGAAACGCAGCACATTGCTGGACGCCGCTTTAAGTAAAACACTGGTTTTCTCCAGCGCCACAATGCGGCCTGACTTGAGCATGGCAATGCGCCCACACAGTGCCTCGGCTTCTTCCAGATAATGGGTGGTTAGCAGTACTGTGTGGCCCTGCTTGTTAAGTTTGGCAACAAACTGCCAAAGCGTTTGGCGTAACTCCACATCAACACCTGCGGTGGGCTCATCCAGCACAATCACCGCTGGTTTGTGCACCAAAGCTTGCGCTACTAATACGCGGCGCTTCATACCGCCAGAGAGTTGGCGCATATTGGCGTTGGCTTTGTCTTTAAGCCCCAAGCTCTCTAAAAGTTCGTCAATCCAATCATCATTCTTGGTAATGCCGAAGTAGCCGGACTGAATACGCAATGCCTCGCGTACATTAAAAAAGGGGTCAAACACCAACTCTTGCGGCACCACACCGAGTTGGCGACGCGCCGCTGCAAAATCGGTTTGCACATCATGCCCAAGCACTTTGGCACTGCCGCTGGTTGCACGGGTTAATCCTGCCAAAATACTGATGAGCGTGGTTTTTCCAGCACCATTAGGACC
>CALPVM020000235.1 GCA_943327015.2 Akkermansia muciniphila | reverse complement strand
GCCTTGCCGCCGTATTTATCGCACTGCAGCGTTACCATGGAAGTGCGGGCCTATCGCCAGCGTAGCCAGGCAGGCACGGCACAGCCTAAAAACAGGGCGCAGGCATTCTGGGAGCATTTGCTAACGCAAGCCCAAGCTGGCAAGTAAATGAATCAGGCAATTATTTGGCAATTAATTTGGGACAATACGACCATGACTTCAGAAACAAATACTCTCACCCTTACCCGCCCTGACGACTGGCATCTGCATGTGCGCGACGGCGCAGCATTGCATACGGTGGTGCCACACACTGCAGCCCAGTTTGGTCGTGCCATTATCATGCCTAACCTCAAACCCCCTGTAACGACAGCAGAGCAGGCCGTGGCCTACCGCCAGCGCATCCTTGCTGCGGTGCAGCAGGGTATGAATTTTGAGCCTTTGATGACGCTTTACCTTACCGATAACCTGCCACCCCAGGAAATTAAAAAGGCCCGTGACGCAGGTGTGGTGGCTGCCAAGCTCTACCCCGCTGGTGCCACTACCAACAGCGATGCCGGCGTAACCGATATACGTAAGACCTACGCCACGCTGGAGGCGATGCAGCGTGAGGGCTTGTTGCTGTTGGTGCATGGTGAGGTGACATCCCCTGATATTGACTTGTTTGACCGCGAAGCGGTATTTATTGATACGCAGCTCATACCTTTGCGGCGCGATTTTCCGGAGCTCAAAATTGTGTTTGAGCACATTACCACGCGCGATGCTGCGCAGTACGTGCAGTCTGCTGACCCCTACACCGCTGCCACTATTACAGCGCACCATCTGCTATATAACCGCAATGCCATTTTTACCGGTGGTATTCGCCCCCACTACTATTGCCTGCCAGTGTTGAAGCGCGAAACACACCGCCAAGCGCTGGTGCAAGCGGCCACCAGTGGCGCTAAGCAGTTTTTTTTGGGCACCGACAGTGCACCACACCCTGCACACCTTAAAGAGCATGCCAGCGGCTGTGCCGGATGCTACACGGCGCACGCCGCCATGGAGTTGTATGCCCAGGCCTTTGATGCTGCCGGCGCGCTGGGCAAACTGGAAGGCTTTGCCAGCTTTTATGGAGCCGATTTTTATGGCTTGCCGCGCAACCAAGGCACCATTACCTTAAAGCGTGAGACTTGGAAAACTCCCGAGAGTTTTGCTTTTGGCGATGGTCAACTCAAACCATTGGCAGCCGGTGAAGACTTGCAGTGGCGCATGGTTTAGATGCCATTGATTGGACACAGCCCTGGCTGGAGCCGTGGCGTGCATTGGGTCAACAGGCGGCAAAAAATGTGATGCAAGGGCAAAGTTGTGCGCAAGCTTTGAACCAGTTGGCAGAGGGGGTTGGGTTTAATGCTGTGCAATTTGTGAGCCAATCTGCATTGCCGCTTGGCCAAGCGTACGAGGCATTTATCTTCAGCACGCGGCAGGTGCCCACCCGTGATGGGTTGCATGACTTTTTTAATGGCTTGTGTTGGCTGCATTTTCCCTTAGCTAAACAGCGCTTAAACCATTTGCAGGCCGAGCAGATAACGCAATCAGGCATTGCCCCGGTGCGCGGCGCGGTGCGCGATGCCTTGACGCTGTTCGATGAAAATGCAGCACTCCTGCAAGCACCTGATGCGCTTTGGAACGCGCTAGTGCGCAAAGATTGGCCACAGCTTTTTGGTGCATTGCGCCCGTTGTGGAGCCAGACACGCTTGGTACTTTTTGGTCATGCACTACTGGAGAAGTTGGTGCAACCCCGCAAAGCCATTACGGCCCATGTATTTCGGGTGCCGCAGGGGGTGAAGCAGTTGCAAGACATTGATGGCTGGTTGGCTGAAGAGTTAACAGCGCAAAAACTCAGCACCAAACCCTTTGCCCATTTGCCGGTGCTGGGCGTGCCAGGATGGTGTGCAGACAATGAAAATTCAAATTTTTATGATGATATAAATGTTTTTAGGTTGAATAAAAACCGTACTTTGGATGTGCAATTCCATAATAAATCTTGAATTTGTCAGTCTAGCCCCTAATATGTGCGGCAACGGCTCAATGTGTACGGGCTGATTTGGGAAAAATCATGAAACGCATTATTTTGTTTGTATTAACCAACGTGCTGGTGGTGGTGGTTTTGGGCATTATGGCCAGTCTGCTGGGTGTGAACCGCTACTTGACCTCCAATGGGCTCAATCTGGGCATGCTCATGGGTTATGCCCTGATTATGGGTTTTGGTGGTGCATTCATTTCTCTGCTCATTAGCAAGCCCATCGCCAAGTGGTCATCGGGTGTGCGCATCATCGAGCAACCCCAGAACATGGACGAAGCTTGGATTGTGGAAACTGTGCGTAAATTTGCTGAGAAGTCCAACATCGGTATGCCCGAAGTGGGTATTTACGAGGGCGAGCCCAACGCTTTTGCCACGGGCGCATTCAAAAACTCAGCTCTGGTGGCTGTGTCTACCGGATTGTTGCGCGGCATGACACGCGATGAAGTCGAGGCGGTTATTGCCCACGAAGTAGCGCACATTGCCAATGGCGATATGGTCACCATGACGCTGATTCAGGGTGTTATGAACACCTTTGTGGTGTTCCTGAGCCGCGTTATCAGCTACGCCATCGACAGCTTTTTGCGTAAGGGCGATGAAGAAAACAGTGGTCCCGGCATTGGTTACATGATCAGCACCATTGTGTTGGACATATTGCTGGGCTTTGCAGCTGCTATCGTGGTCGCTTGGTTCTCGCGCCAGCGTGAATTCCGTGCTGACGCCGGTGCTGCGCAGTTGATGGGTCGTAAGCAACCGATGGTTAATGCTTTGGCACGTTTGGGTGGCATGACACCGGGTGAGCTGCCCAAGTCTATGGCTGCAATGGGTATTTCCGGCGGTATTGGCCAGTTGTTTTCAACCCATCCCCCAATTGAAGAGCGCATTGCTGCCCTGCAAAACGCAGCCTAACTTAAGCCGTGGAGTTTTCCACCTGGCTGGCATTTTTTGCGGCATCGTGGGCGATCAGCATTTCCCCCGGTGCCGGTGCAGTGGCAGCCATGACAGCAGGCGTCAACCACGGATTTAAACGTGGTTTTGTCGTTTGCTTCGGGTTGGTGCTAGGCATCTGGACGCAGGTCCTGATTGTCGGTGCGGGCTTGGGGGCAGTCGTTGCTGCCTCTCCCACCGCTTTTTTTGTTATCAAATGGCTGGGCGTGGTGTATCTGGTGTGGCTGGGTATTCAGCAATGGCGAGCTCCTGCTGAACCTTTGGCAACCCAAACAGATTACACAGGCGTATTTAAGTGGCGAGCGATGATTTTGCAGGGTTGGATGGTGAATGCCGTTAATCCGAAGGGCACCGTTTTTCTGTTGGCAGTGGTGCCGCAGTTTCTTAATTTGTCGCAACCCCTGTGGCCGCAGTATGGCGTAATAGCTGCTACTTTGGCATTTACAGATATGGTGGTGATGGGGGGCTACACCGCATTGGCAGCCAGCATACTGGCAGCACTCAAGTCGCCGGAGCATCTGGTTGCTATCAATCGATTTTTTGGGGTTTTATTTGTGCTGGCTGGTTCTATGCTGGCTTTGTTTAAGCGTTAACCTATGCTACTTGTGGCCGATGGATTGGTTATGATGCACATTGTTTGTTGTTTTTTTAAAGAAATATTCTTATGTTGAAATTTTTAACTGCTGGCGCTGTTAGTGCGCGTCCATTGTTGGCTGTGTTTATAGCAACAGCTTTTGCTACACCTGTACTACACGCTCAGGGCACCGTAGCGCCTAAACCCTCTGTATTTGTAACGGTCAATGGTGCAACCCAGTCCCTCGAAAATGCCAAAATTTTGATTGGTG
>CALPVM020000234.1 GCA_943327015.2 Akkermansia muciniphila | reverse complement strand
TCTTGTTGTTGCACCCAAGATGGGTAAGGCGTTCTATTTGTTTAGGGATTAAGTTTAGGGTGCGGCTGTTGTTGTCAAAGCCTTGTCGGATTGCATTAGGCTAGCTGAGTGATTAGCCAGGGTAATCCCCCCCGATAACCATCGGAACCAAAAATAGAGTTGTCATACAACGCAGGGCAAATGCTGCTTAGGGATGCCGCGTTGCATGACTTATTCATAATGCGTATTCCGGTAAAAGTGACCACTGATTTCGGCAGTGGTCGCTCAATCGCCCTAAGACAGTAAAACTTATCAATACTGTTTGTAAGGCAAAAACTTGCCCGACAACACCACGTTCACGCGGTCGCCTTTGGGGTCGGGCTGGCGCACGATGTCCATTGAAAAATCAATAGCGCTCATAATGCCATCGCCAAATTCTTCGTGAATCAATTCTTTGATGGTTGTGCCGTACACATTCACAATTTCATACCAACGGTAAATCAGTGGGTCGGTGGGCACTTGCGTGGGTAAAGAGCCCTTGTAAGGCACCACTTGCAGCCACTTTTGCTCGTCATCGGTCAATTCAAAAATCTCGCCCAGCACCTTGGCTTGATGTGCATCCAGTGTCATCTGCCCCAGACAGGCGGCAGTCGTCCACTCCTTGCTCAAGCCTACTTTTTGCGACACAGACTCCCAAGTAATGCCTTTACTCACCTTGGTGCTGATGATTTTTTCGGTTACGTCATTGCGGTTCATAAAAAACTCCTAAAGGTTAGAAACTAGTTGAATTAGAAAAAAATACTGTTAAACAGAAGTTGGAGGTGACCCATAAAGCTGTCGTTGGTGCGGCTCAATCGCCTCATCGTTGATACTGGCTTCCCGGCGACACATCAAACCCTTCGGGTCGAACTCCCAGAGCTCGTTTCCATGCGATCGAAACCACTGTCCGCCATCGTTGTGCCACTCATACATAAATCGCACAGCAATGCGGTTGCCGGTAAAAGCCCAAAGCTCTTTTTTGAGGCGGTACCCATGCTCTTGCGCCCATTTGCGTTGCAAAAATTCACGGATACTACTGCGGTCAGAAAAAAATTCGCTTCTGTTACGCCACACCGAGTCTTCGGTGTAGGCCAAGGCCACCCGATCGGGGTCGCAGGTATTCCAGGCGTCTTCGGCTTTCTGCACTTTTTCTCGGGCAGTTTCGAGTGAAAAAGGGGGAAAAGGCGGGCGCTCGTGGGTGCTGGCAGTCATACCTGCTCCTCAGCCAAGGCCGCTGCTACCAGCCCCGGCTGCACCATGGGCGGATGGCTGGGCGCACGACCATGCGACAAGTCTTTGGAGCGGGACACCAAAAAATCGACCAAATGATTGCGCAACGGGTAGTACTGCCGGTCGTGGTGTACCGTGGCACGTTGGCGGTCACGCGGCATGGTGTTTTGCACAATTTCTGCCACGCGCGCTTGCGGGCCGTTGCTCATAAGCAGTACTTTGTCTGCCAGCAAAATGGCTTCATCCACATCATGGGTGATCATAAAAACCGTCTGCTGTGTTTTGCGCACTATCGTCAGCAACTCGTCCTGAATGGTGCCACGTGTCAGCGCATCTAATGCGCCAAAGGGCTCATCCAGCAGCAGCATTTTGGGCTCTATGGCAAAGGCACGGGCAATGCCCACACGTTGCTTCATGCCCCCCGACAGCGCCGAGGGTTTTTTATGCATGGCAGGCGTTAGTCCCACCAGTGCCACATACTTTTGCACATGGGCGTCTACCTGCGCAGTGGTCCAGTCGGGCCATTTAGAGCGAACGGCAAAGGCAATATTCTGATGCACACTGAGCCAAGGCATGAGCGCGTGCCCCTGAAACACCACACCTCGCTCCAACCCCGGGGCATTGACCTCGCGGCCATCCATAAACACCTGGCCGGTACTGGCCTGCTCCAAGCCAGCCAACACGTTAAGAATGGTGGTTTTGCCGCAGCCGGAGTGCCCGATAATGCACACAAACTCGCCTTTGGCGACGTTAAAGTTCACCTGGTCAAACACCGGCTCTGCACCTGCGACATAAGACTTCGCCAAATTTTGAATTTGTAGAAACGGTTTTTCTTGCAACACATCATTCGGCATAGGTCACCCACTTCTGTAATTGTGCAAATGCCAGATCCAACAACATACCAACCAAACCAATTACGCCAATGGCAAACAGAACATTCGTGAGGGAGAGATTGTTCCATTCGTTCCAGACAAAGTAGCCAATACCGGTGCCGCCGACCAGCATTTCGGCGGCCACAATCACGAGCCAGGCAATACCCATGGAAATGCGCATGCCGGTCAAAATAGTGGGCGCAGCTGCCGGCAATATCACTTGCAAAGCTTTGCGAATCGGCTTGACTTCCAGCGTGAGCGCCACGTTTAGCCACTCACGTTTAACGCTGGCCACGCCAAAAGCGGTATTTATCAGCATCGGCCAGACCGAGCAAATAAAGATCACAAAAATGCCTGATGCCGAGGAATCCTTAATGGTGTAGAGTGCCAGCGGCATCCAAGCCAATGGCGATATCGGCTTCAAGATTTGGATAAATGGGTCTAGTGCCGTGCGCAGCAAGGGCGACATGCCAATCACAAACCCCAAGGGTATCGCAACGATACACGCCAACAAAAAACCCAAACCCACACGCGCCAACGAATGACCCAACTGAATGGCAATACCTTTGTCGTTCGGGCCCCGGTCATAAAACGGGTCAGACAGGTGTTTGAACACCGCCTGCCCCATCTGCACAGGGGTAGGAAAGCCTCCCGACTTTTGCTCACCCGGGTCTTTACCAAGCATTTTTAAATACTCGATCTGCTCCGGGGTCATGGAAGCCGCGCTGGCTTGGGTTGAGGTTGCTTGCGTTGCCACATGCCAAATACCCAACAAGAGCAACAACAGCAACCCCGATAGCAGCATGGCGCGAAAACGTATTGATGCAACCATACTGATTAACCCATTTTATTAATGGCAAAGCTCTTAACGTAGTCGTCAGGCTTGGCTGCATCAAACACTTTACCCATGATGGTGAACTTGGGGTAGGCGCCCTCTGGGGACTTCAAGCCCAGCTCCGCCATGCGCTTTTTAGCATCGGTCAGCAAAAATACTTTTTCGGCAATTTGCTTGTAGTTCACCTCGCCCTTGATGTAGCCCCAGCGTTTCATTTGCGTCAGTATCCATACCGCCATCGACTGCCAGGGTATCGGGTTAAAGTCTGCACGGTCAGGCACGTTCTTGATGTTACCCAAGCCATCGGCAAATCGGCCGGTCAACACTTGGGTTAGCACGGTTTCTGGCTGGTTCAAATACGCTTGCGGCGACAGTACTTTGGCCATGAGTTCGCGGTTTTCGGGGCCACGCGCCATGGCTGAAGCTGTCAGTACTGATCGGTACAGAGCGGCAAAGGTGTTGGGGTTGTTTTGAATAAACTCGGTACTGGTACCAAAAGCACAGCAGGGATGGCCATCCCACAGCTCTTTAGTCAGAATATGGATAAATCCAATTTCTTCAAAAACGGCACGCTGGTTGAACGGATCAGGGCCGAGGTAGCCATCAATATTACCTGCTCGCAGATTGGCGACCATCTCGGGCGGTGGCACCACTCTAATCTGGATATCGGTGTCAGGGTTCAAACCGGCTTCTGCCACGTAGTAGCGCAGCAAAAAGTTGTGCATACTGAACTCAAATGGCACCGCAAATTTCATTCCTTTCCAAAGTTTGGGGTCTCGCTTGTCCTTGTGTTTATTCGCCAGGGTTATGGCCTGCCCATTGGTATTTTGAATAGTAGCCACATTCATGGGCACTTGCGTAGACCCCACACCCATTGAAATTGCCAAAGGCATAGGCGCCAAAAAATGGGTGGCATCGTATTCTTTGTTTATCAT
>CALPVM020000233.1 GCA_943327015.2 Akkermansia muciniphila | reverse complement strand
GGTGAACCCTGCGAATTAGTGATTGGCGACCGCAACACAATCCGCGAGTTTTGTACTTTTAATATCGGCTCTCCTGGCGATGTAGGCGTTACCCGTCTGGGCAACGACAACTGGATCATGGCCTATGTGCATTTAGCGCATGACTGCCAAGTAGGTAACAACACCATTTTTGCCAACAACTCGCAATTGGCGGGGCATGTGCATGTGGACGACTGGGTGATTTTGGGTGGCTTTACCGTGGTGCACCAGTTTGTGCGCCTGGGCGCTCACAGTATGACAGCTATGTGTTCCTTGTTGTTTGCTGATCTGCCGCCCTATGTCATGTGCCAGGGGCAACCCGCTTCGGCACGTTCCATGAACTTTGAGGGCTTGCGTCGCCGTGGTTTCTCGCCGGAGCGGATTTCGGTTGTCAAAGCCATGCATAAAGCCTTGTACCGTGATGATTTGACATTGGAGCAAGCCTGTCAGCGCATCGCGGAGTTTGGTGATGACCAGCCCGAGTCTGCAGATGACGTGGCTATGATGTTGTCCTTTTTAGACCAGACTTCGCCGCAACGCGGTATTGTCCGTTAAGGTACCGGAAAGCTTTCATTTCATGGGTGCAAAAGATCAGCCATTGCAGCTTGCCATGGTGGCGGGCGAGGCTTCCGGCGATGTGCTGGCGGCGTTGCTGCTGGATGGTTTGCTGGCGAGTTCCAGGCCAGTGCAAGCCTTTGGCATTGGCGGCCCGCAAATGGCTCAGCGTGGCTTTGATGCGTGGTGGCCGCACCACAAACTATCGGTGCACGGTTTTGGCTGGGAGTTGATACGACGCTACCGCGAAATTGTGGGCATTCGTTCGCAACTGCAGCAGCGCTTGCTAGCCAATAAACCGGAACTTTTTATCGGGGTCGATGCGCCCGACTTTAATCTGGAGCTAGAGGCTAACTTGCGTGCGCAAGGCATTAAAACAGTGCATTTTGTGTCGCCCTCCATTTGGGCATGGCGGCCTGAACGGGTTGAAAAAATCCGTCGTAGTGTAGACCATGTGTTGTGCATTTTTCCGTTTGAGCCTGAATTGCTGGCACGCCATGGCATTGCTGCCACCTATGTGGGGCACCCGTTGGCACAGGTGATTCCAATAAAACCCGATCGTGCCAAGGCGCGTGCTGTTTTGGGTTTAGCAGCTGATGCCGAAGTCGTGGCACTGTTGCCCGGAAGTCGCAGCTCTGAAATTCGCCATTTGGCAGCACGTTTTTTCAGAGCTGCAAAACTGATTAAACAGGCGCGTCCTGCCGTCAAATTTGTGTTGCCAGCGGTGCCAGGTTTGCTGGCCGAAATTCAGGCAATAGCTGCATCGGAAGGGGTGCAGGACTGGGTGCAGATTGTGCCCGGTCAGTCGCATACTGTTCTGGCTGCGTGTGATGTGACCCTGATTGCCAGTGGTACCGCCACGCTGGAGGCTGCGTTGTTCAAACGCCCGATGGTGATTGCTTACCACATGGCATGGATGTCGTGGCAGATCATGCGGCGCAAAAAGTTGCAGCCTTGGGTGGGTTTGCCCAATATTTTGTGCCAAGATTTTGTGGTGCCGGAGTTGTTGCAAGATGCCGCTACGCCGCAGGCACTGGCCGCATCGGTGCTCGATTGGCTGGACGCTTACCACCACAATCCTGCGCGTATTCATTCGCTGGAACATCGCTTTACTGAGATGCATACAACGCTTCAGCGCGACACTTCTACTATTGCCAGCCATGCCATTGAACAAGTCCTCAAAAAATAGCCGTGTTGGCGTAAAGTCCATCCCTACGCTGGTTGATGTCTCTTGGAAAACGGTAGGACTGATGGCCGGGGTGGACGAAGCAGGGCGTGGCCCTCTGGCCGGGCCGGTGGTAGCTGCTGCAGTGATGCTGGACGAAAACCAACCGATCAAAGGTCTGGCAGACTCCAAAAAACTTAGTGCCGCGCGGCGCGAAGCCTTGTTTGATGAGATTCGCGCCAAGTCGCTATGCTTTGCGATTGCCGAGGCAAGTGTAGAAGAGATAGATAGCATCAATATTTTGCAGGCTACTCTGCTGGCGATGCAGCGTGCAGTGGCAGGGTTGCGTTTGCCACCTAAACTGGTGCTGGTAGATGGCAACCGTTTGCCGGTGCTGAATATACAGGCACAGGCTATAGTGAAAGGCGATGCATTGGTACCCGCTATTTCTGCTGCGTCTATTCTGGCCAAGGTAACGCGCGACCGCTGGTGTGCTGAGGTGGACGCGCAATTTCCGCAATACGGTTTTGCGGCGCACAAGGGCTATGGCACGGCTGCGCATCTGGCGGCATTGCGCGCACATGGCGCGTGTTTGCAACATCGTAAAACGTTTAAACCAGTGACTGAGGTGCTGGGCAAGGTGGCAGGGCAATGACAGGGCGGGTACACCATATTAGTTCGCGTGAAAACGCATTTTTAAAAGACCTGCGTCGATTAGCGCAGCAAACCAATGCCTACCGCAAACAAGGCCAGTTTTGGGTGGAGGGTGATCACCTGTGCCGCGCCGCCTTGGCGCGTTGCGTGCAGCCGGTGGTGGGGGTACTGTCAGAGTCATTCTGGCAGTCGGCACAGGCTAAAGAGGGGTGGGCCACCGCTGCCAGTAAAACGGTAGTCATTGCCGACGCTCTGTTTGCGGATATCAGCACGCTGGAGTCCCCCGCGCCCATGGGGTTTGTGTTTAATCTGCCTGCAGCACCGGCATTGTTGCCTGATGTGCCTACGGTCATTCTGGACCGGGTGCAGGACGCCGGTAATGTTGGCTCTATTGTGCGCAGCGCGGCTGCGTTTGGATTTAAACAGGTTGTTGCCCTGCATGGCACCGCTGCCTTGTGGAGCCCCAAAGTTCTGCGCGCCGGTATGGGTGCGCCCTGGGGTTTGCATTTGCTGGAGGGCTTGCTTGTTGCAGAGCTTGCTGCATTGCGGGTGCCGCTGGTGGTTACCAGTTCGCACGCAGGCGACTATTTACATGCCCAAATTCTGCCAAATCCATGCGCCTGGGTGATGGGGCACGAAGGGCAGGGTGTGTGCCCTGAGTTGGAAGCGCTGGCGCAGGCTAAAGTACGCATTGCCCAGCCGGGTGGGGAAGAGTCATTGAACGTGGCTGCTGCTGCGGCTATTTGTTTGCATGCTAGTGTGACTAGGACAGCGTAGGCAACCACGTGGTCGATTCGGCAAATCCGCGTCGACCAATACCTGGAGCTATCGGATCCCATCCTGTGCCTTGGTCGATAATAGTCGCGCTTTTTGCGGTAGTGTCCTGCAAAATATTTTTCAGCCCGCGAGCTAGGTATGGACAGCTTGCTTTGGATGTTTTGATTTCAATCGCGTGTAATTGGTTGTCGTGCTCTAACAGTAAATCTACTTCTGCACCTCCGGCAGTTCGCCAATAATGGGCAACACCATGCGGGTGTGCCAGTGCCTCACGTCGCAAAATATCTTCCATGACGAAAGTTTCCCAACTTGCGCCACGTATCGGGTGGTTATTGAGTGAGTCCAGATCGTTGATATTAAGCAGGTGGTGCAGCAGACCGGTGTCGCGCAGATACAGTTTGGGAGCTTTTACCAGTCGTTTACCGACATTGCGAAAATAGGGCGGTAAGCGCCGCAATAAAAAGCTGTGCTCCAAAATGTCGGTATAGCGTGCAACTGTAGGTTGCGACAACCCCAGTGACGCTGCCAGTTGGCTCAAATTGCTGATCCCACCTTGTGCGTGTGCCAGCATGGTGAGTAGTTTGCGCATCACAATCGGGTCAGCATTGATGTTCAGTGCGGGTAAATCGCGTTCGACGTAGGTGCGAAGGTAGGCCTCCCACCAATCACGAAAGTGTCCGCCACGCTGTTCTGCGTTCAGTGCGTCCGGAAATCCACCGGCAAGCCACAGAGTCTGGT
>CALPVM020000232.1 GCA_943327015.2 Akkermansia muciniphila | reverse complement strand
GAGAACGGTTACGAAGCTTTTGCCCGCGAATGGCAAACTCCCGTGAATCATGCATTGATTGCGAAACGCCATAAGCAACCTCATATCACATGGCTTGGTCATGTGAGCATGCTGCTGCAAGTCCAAGAACTTAATATTCTAATAGACCCCACTCTGGCAGATTTTGCCGGCCCTATGGGGCGCGTCGGTGCTCCACGCAGAGTACCTGCACCGCTTACGCCAGAACAGCTCCCGCCGATTGATGTGGTGCTGATTTCGCACAACCACTACGACCATTTGTGTGATGCCACCATTGAGCGCTTGATCAAAAGCGGCCAAACACCGCGTTTTTTTGCCCCGCTCGGTTTAAAGCCCTGGTTTGATAAGCGCCGCATAGCCGTAACTGAACTCGACTGGTGGCAACAAGCTGATTTAGGCAAAAATCTGCGCCTGCACTTTACGCCCTCACAGCACTGGAGCCGCCGTACGCCATGGGACACCAATATGTCACTATGGGGTGGCTATATGGTGGAATGGTTACGTCCACGAACAGAGCCATGGCGTTTTTTGTTTCCGGGCGATACGGGCTATAGCAACGACTTTAAAACCATTCGTGAACGCATTGGCGCAGTAGACTTTTTGGCCTTGCCCATAGGTGCCTATTTGCCACGCAATTTTATGAAAAAAATGCACGTTAACCCGGCAGATGCAGTACAGATCATGCTCGACCTAGAGGCCAAACAAGGTATGGGCGTGCACTGGGGTACGTTCAGATTGTCGCAAGAAGGTTTTGACCAGCCACCGCGTGATCTGGCGGTGGCGCTCAAAAATAAAAATATTCGGCAGGATGCGGTTTGGTTGCTAAAGCATGGAGAAACGCGATCTATTCCATTAACAACCTAAAATAACCATTAATATTTCACTTTTTTAAAAGATATACGCAATGATTACTGGTTTTTATGCAGGGCTTTCAGGTTTACTCATGCTTTGGTTGGCATGGAAAGTAGTACAAGTACGTCAGCGTAGCAATATTGGCATTGGCGATGGCGGAAACCTCGATTTACAACGCGCCATTCGAGTGCATGCCAATTTTATTGAGTATGTACCGCTTGCTCTGATTATGTTATTGATACTTGAAGTAACAGGCACTCCACCAGGGTTTGTACATATTTTTGGTTTGGCACTGTTTATGTCGCGCGTCCTGCACGCGCATGGTTTATCAAGCAACTCGGGATACTCCAAATCCCGCTTTTACGGTACCTTAGGAACTTGGCTGGCAGTTGCAGGAATGGCTGGATTGTTGGTTCTTAGCGGATTGATGAGCATGGTTAATTAAGCTGCAAAGAATAGCTTAAATGACCTGCCCCCCATAAACCGTACCATTTATTTTTCCAAGAAGTCCATCAACATGGAGAATGCTGGGCATTTTTCCAAGCATCCCAAAACTGGGTTTGGTAGACACGGTTTCGGTACGGGTTACACCCATGCGGCTGTTGTAAAGGTATAAGACTCGCTATCACAGCGCCAATGGATGGCATCAGGATAAACAGCGAGCCACCAAGTTTGCATGATCGGATTGGGTTTTGGTTTTGAAAATGCTTGTGGAGTGAGAAGCGCAATGCACCATGCAGGATGTGGACTGCGTACCGACTGGTACTGTATAGCACCAACGCCGGCTTGCCTTGCTTCACGGGCAAAAGCTTGTGTGGCCCTGTAGTCGGTAGGATGCATCCATTTTTCTGCTTCATTACAAAAAGGCGCCAAACGCAAATCCACAATGCTGCTATTTACCTCTGCACTAAAAGCTGTGTGAGCTACAGGTTCTAGTCGTTCCAAATCGACTGCATCTTTCAGAAATTTCCATCGCCAGTATCCCAGCTCTGCACTGGCAGTATGAACCGATTGCGCTGCGTAAAATACACCCGGGTCTGTAGGCGCACGAAACCGAGAGCCAGTTCCAGTCGGGAAATAACGAAACGGCGTGGCTAGCAAATAATCAAGTCCCAAAGCAGTGGCTGGCAATACTGGCTTACTTTCCTCCAGCAGCGACTCCAAGATGTCTTGTTCCGCTGCGTTGTCTACAATTTTCATGGTCGATGCCGTGTGCTGGGCTTCAACCATGCGCCATACCGTGCCCGACCAAGGAAAGGTATCAAACGATGCCACGACTAGCATCCAGGTATTGAACCACTCGAACCAAACCCTCTGTTTTACCAATCAATTCAATTGGTTTGGCATTCAAGCTATTATTGTTGCTGCTGAGCCACTGGCGTGCAGTGACTTCGTTACCTACGATTGAATCGAGCGAGCGAAAAACACGTACAAAAAGCAAAGCAAAATCCCATTCTTTGCGTTTGGGGTCTAAAAGGTATGCTCCAGAATAAAGACGGGAGATGGTAGGGGGACTGACCCCCAGCACCTTGGCCAGCAATGCTTTGGAAATATCTAGACGCTCAGCCGCGCGAGCTACCGCTTTGCTAAGTACAGCTGCAGCTTCTGGTTGAGCGCGTGTGTTAGGGGTTATGTAGGACATTGGATAAGCCTTTCATTGGAAATTATAGTAATACTTTAATTCTGCAGAAAATATAACATACTCACACTAACTCTGACCAAGCTTGTGGACAACAACAGAACAACGATGGTAACCTTAAGACCTGCTTCACAATTACGGGACTGCCCAAATAATAAACAGGTGACATATGCAGTTCAGCAAGAAGTTTGATGGTTCAGCACATATTGTGAATGCTTCTGGAATAAGCGTCTTAAGGATGAAGTTGCTCGTAAGCGATCCACCAACCCCAGTAAATCAGTAAGTTGTTTTGTGGCCTGCCGCTTTGCCCCAACCAAATAGTCGCACCAAGGTGGCATCAAGGCGCGTAATATCGGCTTGTGCAAACTTGGCAGCACCACAACAGATGCTGACTATCATTTGCTCAATCAGTTGATCCGGGCGGTAGCCCCGGTTGGAGCCGGGTGCAGGGAGTTGCCAACTTCTAACCCCTGAGCGAAAGCCGAGTCCATCAAGCATGCGCTTTAGAAGCGCTAGACCGCCCCAAGCCGTAACTTCCCGTGCACTGAACTTCAAATCAAAGGGGTCATTAGGTTTCATGTGATACCGCAAAATCTCTTAAGCATTGATTCCATTCACTTTTTTCTAATGGATTCCATTGGAAATCAGTTAGAAGTGTGGGCTCCTATTGTGTCGGATAAGTTAGGTCTTTGTTCTAATGGATTTTCTCGGATAAATCACTGCACTGGCACGCGCACCAGCAGGCGTATCACTGAACAGCCACGCTTTACGCCCGATCACAAACGGCCGAATCGCATTCTCACAACGATTATTGTCAATGGGTAAATCACCCCGCTGTGTATAGCGAGTAAGCTGCGGCCACAAATGGCCCATATAAGCCAATGCAGTGCCCAGCGCACTCTTAGGCATCACCAGCGGTGCAGTCTTCAGCATCCAGGCGTGCAGTTCATCTAAAACCGGCACACTCGCGCTTTGGCGTGCCAGATGACGAACCTCTATCGAGGCTTCCTTATGCTCGCGCTCAATGCGGTACAGCTTACCAATCAGACTCACCGCCTCATCCGCGCGCCCACGCTTGCCCTTGGGCTGCACCCGGCTTGCCTCCACAAATCGTCGTCTTACGTGTGCCCAGCATGCAGACTACCGGGGCAGCCGTAGCGCTTGCGTATATGGCGCAGTACCCGCACTTGCATCGGCACGATGTCGAGTTGTTCGCTGATGTCTTGTCCAATCTCCACCAACGGTGTGCCACAAGCGCAGGTGCGCTGAGATTCGGTTACGTCATGCAGTACATCGACCCGTGGTAAACCGCTGGCCAGCGCCACACGCTTGACGCGTGCGGGCTTGGCGTTGGACGGCTCCGAGGGTGTTGGCGCCTCAGCGATTGGGACTGCCTGTGGGGCGGTGTCTTGTAATTCGACGCTACCTTG
>CALPVM020000231.1 GCA_943327015.2 Akkermansia muciniphila | reverse complement strand
GCTTCGGCTTCGTTGCGGGCAACGTAAACTTTGCCATCTTCGTCGTACCAAGCCGGTATTTGGTGGCCCCACCATAGTTGGCGGCTAATGCACCAGTCTTGGATGTTGTTCATCCATTGGTTGTAGGTGTTGACCCAGTTCTCGGGTACAAAGCTGACTTGTCCGCTTTGCACTGCGTCAATGGCTTTTTGGGCGATGCTTTTGCCGGTGGGGTCGCTGGGGCTGACTTGGTTCATGGCTACAAACCATTGGTCGGTGAGCATAGGCTCAATGACCTGACCGGTACGGGCGCAGCGTGGCACCATGAGTTTGTGTTTTTTGACCTCTACCAGCAGACCGTGGCTTTCAAGATCGGCAACAATTTTTTTACGAGCTACAAAGCGGTCCAGACCTTGGTAAGCTTGTGGGGCTTGGTCGTTGATTTTTGCGTCTAGTGAAAGTACGCAGATCATCGGTAGTTTGTGGCGCTGACCTACGGCGTAGTCATTGGCATCGTGTGCGGGTGTAACTTTAACCACGCCGGTGCCAAAGGCTTTGTCTACATAGCTATCAGCAATGATGGGGATGGTGCGCCACGTGTCTGGACTATTGCCACTCAGCGGTAACACTACGCTTTTGCCGATCAAGTGTTGGTAGCGCTCGTCTTCGGGATGCACCATCACAGCTACGTCACCCAGCAGGGTTTCGGGGCGGGTAGTGGCCACCACCAATGCGCTGCCATCTGCTTCGGCTTGGCCCTGTGCGTTGGCTAACGGGTAGCGAATATGCCACATGGAGCCTTCTTCTTCCTCGCTCTCCACCTCCAGGTCACTCACTGCACTCATAAGCACCGGATCCCAATTGACCAGGCGTTTACCACGGTAAATTAAGCCTTGCTGATAGAGCTGAACAAAGGTTTCTGTGACTGTTTGCGACAGTTTGTCGTCCATAGTAAAGTATTCGCGGCTCCAGTCTACCGAGTCGCCCATGCGTCGCATTTGGGTGGTAATGGTGTTACCGCTTTTTTCTTTCCATTCCCACACTTTCTTAACAAACGCTTCGCGCCCCAGGTCGTGGCGGCTGACTTTTTGTTCTTGGAGTTGGCGCTCCACCACAATTTGGGTGGCAATGCCAGCATGGTCGGTGCCTGGAATCCAAGCGGTATTGAAGCCACGCATGCGGTGATAGCGCGTGAGCGAATCCATAATGGTTTGGTTAAACGCATGCCCCATGTGCAGGGTGCCAGTTACGTTAGGTGGAGGCAATTGAATAGCAAACGATGGTTCGCCCGCATTTGGAACTTGGGTTCCACGGTATCCGGCCACACCGTAGCCACGCCGTTCCCACTCGGGGCCCCAATAGGCTTCCAGCGCTGCAGGCTCAAAAGATTTGGTGAGTGATTGCAGGCCGGGTTGTTCGGTAGAAGGTGTGGATGGGCTTGTGGTCATGACGTATGCAGTATCGGACAGGTTGAACGTTGAATATCTAAACGCAGATTTTACTTGCCGACAGTAGGTGCTTTAGCCCTTAAAAGAGATCTGATTAAGTAAAGAGTCTAGAATACAGAGTTGTTAATAATACTAAGTAGTTTAAAAAATGGTCGAGTCAGTTTTTAGATGGACAGTTTTGACTGTCGTTTCAGGGCTGCTAAGTGCATGTTCTGTTACTTTGCCACCTAGTCAGGTTGACTTAGATGTGGACACGCAGTGGCATGCACCACTGCCGCACCAAGGGTCTGTATCTGGCCTTGCACAATGGTGGCAGCAGCAAGGCGACCCATTGCTGGTTGAGCTGATTGAAGCTGCTCAGCAGGTAAGCCCGACTTTGGCGCAGGCGCTGAGCCGCACTGAGTCTGCTCGCGCTGCACAGGTTGCAGCGGGTTCTATGTTGCTGCCGCAAGTCAGCGCTTCGGTGTCTGCAAGCCGCGGCGTGAGCCAGCCTAACGTTCCTGCTGCTACGACTATTCAAGGCGGTCTACAGGCCAGCTGGGAGCTGGACTTGGTGGGAGCCAATCGTGCTTTAAGCGCTGCGGCATTAGCACAATTAGAAGGTGCTCAGGCGCAGTGGCACGATGCCCGGGTGTTGGTGGCGGCCGAAGTGGCGCACACTTATTACGGGTTGACTAGTTGTTATCAGCTATTGGCGGTGGCGCGTCAGGATGCTGCTTCACGCTTGCAGACGGCGCAGACCACAGCTGCAGGATTGAAGGCCGGATTTACCGCGCCATCGGTTGCGGCTCTGGCCAATGCCAGCGCGGCCGAAGCGCGTGCCCGTGAAAACCAGCAGTTTACGGCGTGCGAGGCGCAGGTGAAAGCCTTGGTAGCACTGACAGCATGGCCTGAATCGGCATTGCGCAGCAAAATGGCATTAGCCAAGTCCGCCAGCATGCCAATGTCTGGTTTTGTTTGGAGCAGTGTTCCAGCCCAGACCATAGTCCAGCGACCCGATGTGTTTGCGGCTGAGCGCGATCTGGTGCTTGCCAGTGCCCAAGTGGGCAGCGCTAAAGCGCAGCGTTATCCGCGCTTGTACCTCAATGGCTCGATTGGTGCTATGCGTTATTCGAGTATGGGGGTGGATACCCAGCTTAACACCTGGTCGATGGGGCCGTTGGCGGTATCACTGCCCGTGTTTGACGGCGGCCAGCGAGCAGCCAATGTAACTTTGGCGCAAACCCGTTATGCCGAATCCGTCTCGCTGTACCACGCCAAAGTTCGACAGGCAGTACGCGAGGTCGAAGAATCTTTACTCAACCTGCAAAGCAACCGTGTGCGCATGCAAGAGGCCAAGGTTGCAGCGCAAGGCTACGATCAGTACCTGCAAGCAACCAACGTCAGTTACCAGCAGGGCTTTGCTAGTTTGACCGATTTGGAAGAAGCCCGGCGCATTGCTTTGTCAGCCCAGTCTGCATTAATTGCCACAGAGCTGGATGGCAAACGTTCCTGGATTAGTTTGTACCGCGCTCTGGGTGGCGGCTTTCAACCTGAAAAATTGCAATAACAGTTTTTATATTTTTGAGTTCAATTATGCATTTATCTTCATTTAAGCGTTCACCAGTTGCTTTTGTTATTTATGGTTTGATTGCGTTATCGGGTTTGGGTTTGTGGGCTACCTTGTCTAATGCAGCTGATTCTGCCAAGTCGGGTGCTGCAGCACCTAAACCGGCCTTAACCGTTACCACGACCCAAGCCAAAAGTGCTGTTTTGGCCACTGTTTTGGCAGCCAATGGTTCGGTAGCCGCATGGCAAGAGGCCCTTGTGGGCTCAGAGGCCAATGGTCTGCGTATTAAGGAATTGCATGTGAATGTAGGCGATTGGGTGCAGAAAGGCCAGTTGTTGGCGACACTCGATGCCCAAAGCGTAGAGGCCGATGTAGCCTTAGCGCAAGCCGCTTTGCAAGAAGCCAAGGCCATGGCTGCCGATGCGCAAGCAAACGCCGAGCGTGCACGTGCGGTACAAGGCACCGGTGCTTTAAGTGCACAGCAAATCAGCCAATATTTGACACAAGAACTCACCGCACAAGCCCGGGTTGCCTCTGCCAAAGCGCAACTGGATGCACAACAATTGCGTCTTCGGCATACCCGCGTGGTTGCACCGGATAGCGGAATCATATCGCTCAGAACCGCATCGGTAGGCGCTGTGGTAGGGGCGGGTACTGAGATGTTTCGTTTAATTCGCCAAGCAAGGTTGGAATGGCGCGCCGAGGTAACTGCCAATGAAATAACCCGCATTAACAAAAATACATTAGCAGAAGTAACAGCGCCCGATGGCTCTCGCTGGAAAGGGCGTGTGCGCTTGGTGGCTCCTACCGTAGACGCCCAAACCCGCAATGGTTTGGTATATGTAGATTTACCGTCTGCGGCCAAAGGCTTGCATAACGTGCTCAAACCAGGCATGTTTGCAAGGGGTGAATTGCATATGGGCAGTTCATCAGCGTTGATGGTTGTACAAAGTGCGGTGGTGCTGCGCGATGGCTT
>CALPVM020000230.1 GCA_943327015.2 Akkermansia muciniphila | reverse complement strand
CACTGCAGGTAGGGGAACTAGCAAGAGGATCAGCGCTGACGCACAGTGTCACATTGACGCCGCGCTTCATAGCTTCACTACGCGCATAACGTATATCCGCGTTCATAGAGTTAACCTGTCCGGACAATGCTAAATTTTGCGCAAGTCCACTAAAAGACGGAACGGCAATGGCGGTAAGAACAGCCATGATTGAGAGCGTTACTAACAGCTCTACAAGAGTAACTCCTGAAAAATTATTTTTTATTCGCATAATGCAAGCAGACATTTACACTTTTGATATTCTGCATGCATTATCCGTAATTTTTCAGCACTTTAGACAGTCGGCACACTAGCCAAGATAAACGGCTACACAATACAAGACTAAATTTTTTCTTGCTTATTGACTTTGCTAGGGTTGTAGGTAGCTTCCAATTTGGTGATATCGCCAGGTGTTTGAACCGGATTAAGAATGTCTTTCGGTTTTAGCTCGTTTTCAACCTGTTGAATTTGCACCGCACTGGCACCAGCCGTCCACATCTCTTTCAGATGGTCCATTAAAAGCTGGTAGACGGGCGTGGGCGGAGGGTCTTCTACCTTCTCTTTTTCAGGCCGTTTGATAGTCCAGTCTTTAGGGGCGGTGGCTTCTTCGGGTTGACGCTTAACCGCGTCGTTCAGGTTGCTATAAACCAAGTCTGCAGGCTTGGGTTTAGGATCAGGATTTACCAGATTTACGACTCCAGGAGCATTTTCTGCTGCTGGCGTCGTATTTACCGCCGGGTTGACCGGAGCAACTGGGATAACCCTGTTGTTTGCCCCAGCCGAAACAGACTCTACGCCGGCGGGGCGCAAATTCGGGTTTCGATCAATGGATGGCAGTTGCATTTGGTTTGGGCTTTATGCCCCCTCGGTATGTATTGGTACTGTTCGTATCTCTCTTAACGGCAGAATTAAGCGGTAATTTAGGCCTATTTTCAAAAAAATTCAAAATTTTTTTTAGTACTGGCAGTAAAAACAACCTCTAATGCTTAAATTAGGTCAATTGCATCAAATTGACGGATTTGCTTTGCTGCTCCGGCAGTTTAAATCTGCGTAGCATTTGCTCCAAAAGTGCAGTCTGCTCACGCAGTGAGCTTGCTGCGGCGGCACTTTCTTCCACCAGTGCCGTGTTTTGTTGCGTCATTTGCTCAAGCTGCGACACGGCTTTGCTCACCTGCTGCATATCCTGGCTTTGCTCTGCGCTGCTGGAGGTTATGGAGCCAATGATTCCGGTTACGCTGTGCACCGAGTGCACAATATTTTGCATGGTCTCGCCAGCACCATTGACCAAACGTGAACCCTCTTCAACATTGGCAACCGAGCCGCCTATCAAGGCCTTAATTTCTTTGGCTGCGTCTGCTGAACGGCTGGCTAAACTACGCACCTCACTAGCCACTACAGCAAAGCCCCTGCCCTGCTCTCCGGCTCGTGCCGCTTCAACGGCAGCATTGAGCGCCAAAATATTGGTTTGGAATGCAATGCCGTCAATTACAGAAATAATGTCCACAATCTTGCGTGACGAGCCATTAATATTGTGCATGGTGTCTACCACCTGCGAAACGGCCTTGCCGCCGCTTTCTGCAACCTCAAAGGCCGATGCAGCAAGTACATTCGCCTTGCGCGCAGATTCAGCTGACTCCTGCACCAGCTCGTTCAAACGCTCAAGCGAGGTCGCTGCAACCTGCAAATTGGCAGCGGTGTTTTCGGTGCGATCTGACAAATATTGGCTGCCATGGGCAATTTCTTCGCTGGAGCTTTTAATACTGTCGGTAGATTTGCGCACCTGGCCTACCAATTGCGCCAAAGAACTGGCCATATCTGCCAGTGAGCGCATGACATCGCCCATTTCATCCTTACGCGTGGTGTTTACCTGAATTTTAAGATCACCGCTGCCTATAGCATTGGCCACTCGCACAATTTCATACAGTGGGTCACACACATTACGCTGCAATGCACGGGTTGCAAGCGAAATCATGACAATAATAAGACCCATAATCCCTGCGACCGACCATACCGTACGCAAGCGCTCGGCGCCCGCCTTGTCACGCAACTCAGTGGCGCCCTGCTCGGTTAAATGCACCATTTTTTCTAGTGCTAACACAAAGGCTTCGAGTTCGGGCTTGGTGTTATTTTTAACATGATCAAGCACCAGCTGCTCATTTCCTTGGGCTTTGAGTGCCAAGGCTTGGGTGATGGACATATTTAATGCATCTGCACTTGCACGCACAGCGGCTAAGGCACCACGCTCTGAATCAGATAGCATCATGCGACCCAACTCTGCATTTAGCTTATCCATTTCGTGCTGTGTAGTAGCTTGATCATCCTGCAAAAACTGTGCTGCGCCAGCGTTGGTGTTTATGGCTGCACCAATACCACGCACTGCATATGACTCCGCCAAGCCGCGCCAGCGAGAGCTCATTTCCAGCTTACTTTGTTGCTCAGACTGCTCTGCCACAGTGGCAGCTTGAGAACGAACCGTACGAACGGCTGAACCAACGGCCATGACAACCAGCCCGATACTTACAGCGATAGCGGGTAACCAGAGCTTAATAGCTATGCTCATAGACTTCATGAACCGTCTCTCCTGGACTTTTGTAGTAGCGAAATCATTACCATGAGATTATGCTGGATTTAAGCACAGGCTATAACAAATTTAGCAAGCAAATGAGGCCTGCTTCAAAGCATGTTACAAATAAATAATAGCGTAAAACAACATAATACACCCAACACGTAAACCCACTATACCACAGCACTACATGTCAAAGATAACGTTATGGTTCATTCACCACAGCCATGTGTTTTTTGGTACAAATTCATCACAAAATAGAACCAGACTTTAAAAAAAATTTTATACTTCATAGAGTACTTAAAGCTTTCGTTCTTTGTTTAACCTGTTCGAAGCTCTTTTTGCCCATCAACACTAACTTACATCCATATCATGCAATCTTACATTCCCCGCAAATTCAATAAAATTGCTATTTATTCGTGCCTGGTTATTGGCTTGGCGGCTTGTAGCAATATGCCAAGTTTCGACAGTCCGGCAGAACCAGCGCAAACGGAACTGCGGTTTGTAGATTTGCAAAAATTTGATCGTGAGCTGTACGCATCTTTATCACAATCACTTCCTACGGTTGAGGTCGCCTTTTACAACGAAGTGACGCCCAACGCATTGCCCGAGCGGCTACAAAACTGGATGGCTGCAGTAGAAACCGGTGGCGGCAATGTAAAAGTTGTACCACCTAAGTCATCGGTTCAACCCAAAGATCCGTTTCTTTTGCTAAGTTTGGCCAGTACGCTCTGGAGTGCATCCAAAACAGCCAAAGAACTTTCCACCAACTCTCGCTTTAACTCTGCGGTGGGTTATGACGCAATCATTCAACTCAAGAGAGATGAAAAAGGCACCAATGTGGTAGAAAAAGTTATTTTTAACAAGAAACCCGCTGCCACCAAATGAAAGTTCAATTTTTTCTAAGCTTACTGGTTGCTCCACTGCTAGTAACCAGCACCGCTTTAGCGCAAGTTGAGGCACCCAGCACCGAAAGCATGATTGAGCAACTTAAGTCCAAGCCTGCTCGAAAAACCCGCGGGCTGGTGGTCGAACGTGCCCCTGAACAGCCAACCACTCAATCCACGCCGACCCCCATACAGCCCACTACTATAAACACAACGCAGCCACCAACAGTGGCAGCCATAATTGCATCACCAGCGGCGCCACAAACGCCAACGCCAACGCCAACGCCAATACCTGCACCGATCATGCAACCCGCTGTTTTAACGAGCGCACCTGCTGAAACCACTGAACAAGCCGCTGAAGCAGCTGATACTGGCAAAGCTGAATTGTCGTTGCAGATTTTCTTTGACTTTAATTCTGCGCGTGTCAAACCAGAAAGCCAAGTAAGCCTGGCACGCTTGGCTGAGGCTTTGCAATCTGAGGCCCTGGTCAAATCGCGTTTTCTGGT
>CALPVM020000229.1 GCA_943327015.2 Akkermansia muciniphila | reverse complement strand
GTGGACGAAGCACGTACCTTTGGCATGGAAGGCTTGTTCCGCCAGATTGGTATTTACAACCCCAAAGGCCAGCTCTACACGCCGGTAGACAAAGACCAGGTGATGTATTACCGCGAAGACAAAGCAGGGCAAATTCTGCAAGAAGGCATTAATGAAGCCGGTGGTATGGCGAGCTGGATTGCGGCAGCTACCAGCTACAGCACCAGCAACCGCATCATGGTGCCATTTTTTGTGTATTACTCGATGTTCGGCTTTCAGCGCATTGGAGATTTGGCGTGGGCGGCGGGTGACATGCAGGCGCGCGGATTTTTGCTGGGTGGCACCAGTGGGCGCACCACGCTCAATGGCGAAGGCTTGCAGCACG
Organism: Akkermansia muciniphila; assembly: GCA_943327015.2. Lineage (GTDB taxonomy): Bacteria > Pseudomonadota > Gammaproteobacteria > Burkholderiales > Burkholderiaceae_C > Allorhodoferax. The sequence goes on along the minus strand of CALPVM020000229.1, from coordinate 3,615 downwards.
AAGACGGGCACAGCCATATTCTGGCCGGCACCATACCTAACTGCATTAGTTACGACCCTACTTTTGCGCACGAGGTGGCGGTGATCTTGCACCACGGTTTAAAGCGCATGGTGGAAAAGCAGGAAAACGTGTTTTTTTACATCACGCTACTGAACGAAAACTACGCTATGCCAGGTTTAACCGCTGGCACCGAGGATCAGATTATTAAGGGCATGTACCTGTGCCGTGCCGGCTCCGGCAGAACGCCGAGTGTGCAATTATTGGGGTCAGGATCTATTTTGCGCGAAAGCTTGGCGGCGCAAGAACTGTTGGCGCTGCACTGGGGTGTGGGTGCCAATGTATGGAGCTGCCCGAGCTTGAATGAGCTGGCGCGCAACGGCCAAGACTGCGAACGCTGGAACCTGCTGCACCCTGAAAGCACGCCGCGTGTGCCATTTGTGGCGCAGCAACTGGAAAAACATGCCGGTGCGGTAGTGTGTGCCACCGACTACATGAAGAGTTTTGGCGAGCAGATTCGTGCATTCATTCCCAAGGGGCGCAGCTACAAGGTGCTGGGCACCGATGGTTTTGGCCGTAGCGATTTTCGCAGCAAGCTGCGTGAACATTTTGAAATCAGCCGCCACCACATTGTGCTGGCCGCGCTCAAGAGCTTGGCAGACGAGGGCAGTATACCGATGGCGACAGTAACGCAAGCGATTGCCAAATATGGCATCAAGACCGAACTGGTCAACCCCCTCTACGCTTGACGCGAACCGGAGTAAAGATATGGCAATTCTGGAAATTAAAGTCCCCGATATCGGCGACTTTGCAGAGGTGGCGGTGATTGAGCTATTGGTCAAGCCGGGCGATAGCATCAAGGCTGAGCAAAGCTTATTGACGGTAGAGAGCGACAAAGCATCGATGGAAATACCTTCCAGCCACGCGGGTGTGGTCAAAGAGCTCCGGGTTAAGCTGGGCGACAAAGTGGCCGAGGGTTCGGTGGTTTTGTTGTTGGAAACGGCGGATGTGGCTGCAGTGGCGCCTGCTGCAGCGAACGTGCCGGCTACTAATGTTGTGAGCGCTCCCGATCGCTCAACCACTTCAGCACTACCTGCTCCACACCAACCCACCGAGCAAACACAGGCGCTACCCCACCTGCCGCACGCCAGCCCCTCGGTACGCAAGTTTGCACGTGAGCTGGGTGTGCCTTTGAATGAAGTCAAAGGCACCGGCGGCAAAGGCCGCGTCACGCTGCAAGACGTGCAGGCTTTTTCACGTTCCGTCATGGCGGGAACGGTGGCAACCAAAGCAATTACAGCAGTTGCCGAGCAAAAAAACAGTGCGACAGGCGAGGGCGCTGCGGGTGCCGCACTGGGGCTGATTCCTTGGCCCAAAGTGGACTTTGCTAAGTTTGGACCCATAGAGCGCAAAAACATTGGGCGGATTCAAAAAATTAGCGCTGCCAATTTAACGCGCAACGCCATCATGATTCCGGCAGTCACCAACCACGACGATGCTGACATTACCGATCTTGAAGCTTTTAGAGTTCAGTTGAATAAAGAAAACGAAAAAAGCGGAACCAAGGTCACCATGCTGGCTTTTTTAATCAAAGCTTGTGTGGCCGCGTTAAAGCAATTTCCGCAGTTCAATAGCTCACTCGATGGTGAGCAACTGGTGCTTAAAAAATACTGGCATATTGGTTTTGCTGCCGACACGCCCAACGGCCTGATGGTGCCGGTTTTGAAAGACGCTGACCAAAAAGGTATTGTGCAAATCAGCACCGAGATGGCCGAACTGGCCAAAAAAGCGCGTGAAGGCAAGCTTAGCCCGGCTGAAATGACGGGCGCCAGTTTTACCATCTCCAGCTTAGGTGGCATTGGTGGGCGCTACTTTACGCCCATTATTAACGCGCCCGAAGTCGCTATTTTGGGTGTGTGTAAAAGCCGCACCGAGCCGGTGTGGGACGGCAAAGCGTTTCAACCGCGTTTGATGTTGCCCCTGTCGCTTACTTGGGATCACCGTGTGATTGATGGTGCTGCTGCTGCCCGTTTTAACGTGTATTTAGCGCAGATTCTGGGCGATATGCGCCGCGTTTTGCTTTAAGACTTCAGAGGATAAATGATGGCAATGCTAGAAGTCAAAGTGCCCGACATCGGCGATTTTGCTGAGGTCAGCGTGATTGAGGTGTTGGTAAAAGTGGGTGATACCATTCGGGTAGAGCAAAGCCTGATTACCGTGGAAAGCGATAAAGCCTCGATGGAAATTCCTTCCAGCCATGCGGGTGTGGTGAAGGAGCTCAGGGTTAAGCTGGGCGACAAAATAGCTGAGGGTTCGGTTTTGTTGGTGCTGGAAACGCAGGCTACTGCCACGCCAACGCCTGCGCCCGCGTCAACTCCAGCATCGGTAGCTGCAAGCGTACTCACTCCCAAGCCCGATCCGGTTGCAGTGCAAACACCAGTGCCAGCCTCAACCGCATACAGTGGCTCCCCAGACATTGACTGCGACCTGCTGGTGTTGGGCGGCGGCCCCGGCGGCTATAGCGCAGCATTTCGCGCTGCCGATTTAGGCCTTAAAGTGGTGTTAGTCGAGCGTTACCCCTCCTTGGGTGGCGTGTGCCTGAACGTAGGTTGCATCCCCAGCAAAGCGTTGTTGCATGTGGCTGCCGTGATGGATGAAGCACGGCATCTGGCTGAGTTGGGCGTAGAGTTTGGTGTGCCCAAGGTCAATTTGGATGCGCTGCGCAATCATAAAAATAAGGTGATCGGCAAGCTCACCGGTGGCTTGGCCGCCATGGCCAAAATGCGCAAGGTCACTGTGGTGCGCGGGTATGGTTCTTTTATGGATGCACGCCATGTGCAGGTAGAAGGTACCAGCGGGGCAGGGCAAGACAAAACGGGCGCAAAGCAGATGGTGCGCTTTAAAAACGCCATCATTGCTGTGGGCAGCCAAGCAGTACGTTTGCCGTTTTTTAAAGACAACGGTTTAGACAATGACCCACGCATCGTGGACAGCACCGGTGCACTGGCCTTGCAGCACACGCCCAAACGCATGTTGATTGTCGGTGGCGGCATCATCGGCTTAGAAATGGGCACGGTGTACAGCACCCTAGGTGCGCGCTTGGATGTGGTAGAAATGACCGATGGCTTGATGCAAGGTGCAGACCGCGATCTGGTCAAGGTATGGCAAAAATTCAATGCCCACCGCTTTGATAACATCTTGCTCAATACCCGTACCGTGGGCGCCAAAGCCACGCCAGCAGGCATAGAAGTGTCGTTTGCTCCGACTCAAGAAAATGGCGCAGCCCCTGCGCCCCAAACTTACGACTTGGTATTGCAAGCGGTAGGGCGCATACCCAACGGCAAAAAAGTAGCCGCCGACAAAGCTGGTGTGAATGTGACCGAGCGCGGCTTTGTGAATGTGGATATTCAAATGCGTACCAATGTGCCGCACATTTTTGCCATTGGCGATGTGGTCGGCCAGCCGATGCTCGCGCACAAAGCGGTGCACGAGGCGCATGTGGCTGCAGAAGTGATTGCCAGTGAGTTGCAGGGTAACCGTGCGTTGGCATCTGCTGCGTTTAACGCCCGGGTGATACCGAGTGTGGCCTATACCGACCCCGAAATCGCTTGGGTGGGT
>CALPVM020000228.1 GCA_943327015.2 Akkermansia muciniphila | reverse complement strand
CGTTTGGATTACGTGTCCATGATGTGCAACGAGCACGCTTATTGTTTGGCGTTAGAAAAATTGCTGGGCATTAAAGTGCCGCTTCGCGCGCAATACATTCGCGTCATGTTTGCTGAAATTACCCGCTTGCTTAACCATTTAATGTGGTTGGGCTCGCATGGCAACGATTGTGGTAGCTCTACTATTTTGATCTACACCTTCCGTGAGCGTGAAGATTTGTTTGATATGTACGAGGCCGCCAGTGGCGCCCGTATGCATGCAGCTTACTTCCGTCCAGGTGGGGTATACCGTGATTTGCCTGACAGCATGCCGCAATTTAAAGCAAGCAAGGTTCGCAATGCTAAGGGGGTAGAAGAGCTGAATCGCAACCGCCAAGGTTCGTTGCTCGACTTTATTGAAGATTTTACAAAACGCTTTACTGGTTGCTTGGATGAATACCACACCCTGTTGACCGAAAACCGCATTTGGAAGCAGCGTACCGTCAACATTGGCATCGTAACTCCAGAGCGTGCACTGAATATGGGTTTTACCGGTCCTATGCTCCGTGGTTCAGGCGTGGCTTGGGATTTGCGTAAAAAACAGCCTTACGAAGTGTATGACCGTTTAGACTTCGATATTCCAGTTGGTAAAACTGGGGATGTGTACGACCGTTATCTGGTGCGTATGGAAGAAATGAATCAGTCTAATCGCATTATTGCTCAGTGCGTCAAGTGGCTCAAAGCAAATCCTGGTCCTGTGATTACCGATAACCATAAAGTGGCACCTCCTTCGCGTGAATCAATGAAAACCAGCATGGAAGATTTGATTCACCACTTCAAGTTATTTACAGAAGGTTTTCATGTGCCCGAAGGCGAGGCATACGCTGCTGTAGAGCATCCTAAAGGCGAATTTGGTATTTATATTGTCAGTGACGGTGCTAACAAGCCATACCGTCTAAAAATCAGACCTCCTGGTTTTGCACATTTAGCTGGTTTGAATGAAATGGCAAGTGGGCATATGATTGCCGATGCTGTTTCGATTATTGGCACCATGGACATTGTTTTTGGAGAGATTGACCGATGATCTCTGAATCTACGCTGGCACGTTTTGCCAAAGAAGTTGCCAAGTACCCTGACGATCAAAAGCAATCCGCTGTAATGGCTTGCTTGTCCATTGTTCAGCAGGAATTGGGTTTTGTAAGTACTGATAGCGAGAAAGTCATTGCCGATTATCTGGGCATGGCTCCAATGGCGGTGCATGAAGTAACCACTTTCTACAACATGTACAACCAGCGCCCTGTGGGTAAATACAAGCTGAATGTATGTACCAATCTACCTTGCCAGTTGCGTGATGGTGCCAAAGCCTTGCACCATCTGGAGCAAAAGCTGGGTATCAGCATGGGTGGGACTACGCCGGATGGAATGTTTACCCTGCAGCAAAGTGAATGCTTGGGTGCTTGTGCGGATTCACCTGTAATGCTTGTAAATGACCGGTCTATGTGCAGTTTCATGACCAATGACAAACTCGACCAATTGGTGGATGGTTTGCGCGCTGTCGAGGAAAAGAAATGAGTGCAGAACAAATTCTTTCGCAGTTTCGTGCCACTGGTGTACAAACCTGTTTTCATGATCGCCACATCAACCCCCAAATTTATGCCGGTCTAAATGGAAATAATTGGCGGTTGAAAGATTATGTTGCGCGCGGTGGTTATCAGGCCTTGCGCAAAATATTGGGCAAAGAAGAATCCGGTGATGGTGCCGGGATGACCCAAGACCAAGTGATTGCCACCGTTAAAGAGTCTTCCTTACGTGGCCGCGGTGGTGCTGGTTTTCCAACCGGCTTAAAGTGGAGTTTTATGCCACGCCAGTTTCCGGGTCAAAAATACCTCGTTTGCAATTCAGACGAAGGGGAACCCGGTACGTGCAAAGACCGCGATATTCTGGAGTTCAACCCCCACAGTGTGATAGAAGGCATGGCCATTGCAGCTTATGCCATGGGTATTTCAGTGGGATATAACTACATCCACGGAGAAATCTTTTCTGCCTACGATCGTTTTGAAGAAGCCCTCGAAGAAGCGCGCGCAGCAGGCTTTTTGGGTAACCAAATTTTAGGCAGTGGATTTAGTTTCCAGTTGCATGCTGCCCATGGATTTGGCGCATACATTTGTGGTGAAGAAACAGCATTGCTAGAGTCATTGGAAGGCAAAAAAGGCCAGCCACGCTTTAAGCCGCCTTTTCCTGCCAGCTTTGGTCTGTATGGCAAGCCAACCACCATTAACAACACCGAAACCTTTGCTGCAGTACCTTGGATTATTCGCAATGGTGGTGCCGCATACCTTGCATGTGGCAAGCCGAATAATGGCGGTACCAAAATATATTCCGTAAGCGGTGATGTGGAGCTTCCCGGTAACTACGAAGTCCCCATGGGTACACCGTTTTCTAAGCTGCTTGAAATTGCAGGTGGTGTGCGAACAGGTCGCAAATTAAAGGCAGTTATTCCGGGTGGTTCTTCATCGCCCGTGTTGCCTACCGACATCATCATGGATTGCACCATGGACTATGACTCCATAGCCAAGGCGGGTTCAATGCTCGGCTCTGGCGCTGTAATTGTTCTGGACGACAGTCGCTGCATGGTTAAGAGTTTGCAACGCCTTAGTTATTTTTATATGCATGAGTCCTGCGGGCAGTGTACACCGTGCCGTGAAGGTACAGGCTGGTTGTCGCGCATGGTTGATCGCATTGAAAACGGGCAGGGCAGACCTTCTGACATGGATTTGTTGAACTCAGTGGCCGACAACATTCAAGGGCGTACCATTTGTGCCTTGGGTGATGCTGCTGCTATGCCGGTTCGTGCCATGATCAAGCATTTTAGAAGAGAATTTGAATACCACATTGAGCATAAGACCTGTTTGGTCCCGGCTTACCTTTGAGCGAGTCCCAAGATGATTGAAATTGAACTCGACGGCAAAAAGGTTGAAATCGCAGAAGGCAGCATGGTCATGCATGCTGCTGAAAAAGCGGGCACCTACATTCCTCATTTTTGTTACCATAAAAAATTGAGCATTGCGGCTAACTGTCGTATGTGTTTAGTAGATGTGGAAAAAATGCCTAAACCCATGCCAGCATGCGCTACTCCCGTTACGCAAGGCATGATTGTGCGCACCAAGAGCGACAAGGCGATCAAGGCGCAGCAATCAGTGATGGAGTTTTTACTCATCAATCACCCTCTGGATTGCCCCATTTGCGATCAAGGTGGCGAGTGCCAATTGCAAGATTTGGCAGTGGGTTATGGTGGTTCTCAATCGCGCTACGAAGAAGAGAAGCGCGTAGTCTTCCATAAAGACGTTGGCCCGCTTATTTCTATGGAAGAAATGAGCCGCTGTATCCATTGCACGCGCTGTGTGCGCTTTGGCCAAGAGGTGGCGGGTGTTATGGAGCTTGGCATGTCGCACCGTGGTGAACACGCTGAGATTGAAACTTTCGTCGGTAATTCCGTTGATTCAGAGTTGTCAGGCAACATGATTGATATTTGTCCCGTTGGAGCGTTGACAAGTAAACCTTTCCGATACAGTGCGCGTACATGGGAGTTGTCACGCCGTAAATCTGTGAGCCCCCATGATTCAACCGGCGCCAACTTGGTGGTGCAGGTTAAAAACAATCAGGTGATGCGCGTGGTGCCGTTTGAGAATGAAGACGTTAACGAATGCTGGATTGCAGACCGTGACCGTTTTTCTTACGAAGCATTGAACAGCTCTGAGCGCTTAACAACGCCCATGCTCAAGCAAGATGGCCAATGGCGCAGTGTGGATTGGCAAACCGCCTTGGAGTACGTAGCCAATGGTTTGCAACAAATTAAAACCAATCACGGTGCTAACTCCATTGGTGCATTGGTAAGTCCTCACAGCACCGTTGAAGAACTCCATCTCACGCGCTCATTAATGGTTGCTTTAGGTAGCAACAATACTGACTACCGCTTACGACACGCAGATTTTTCAGCAACCGCTACACGCGGCGT
>CALPVM020000227.1 GCA_943327015.2 Akkermansia muciniphila | reverse complement strand
TACACGTTCAAAAAGACGCTGATTTTTTAGGGCGAAACATTGAGTTGAAGTTTCAGGATGAAAATCGTTTTTTTCATGCCTTTGACTTGCCCGCATACATTGGCAGATCCCATGTTGTAGAGTTTATGGTTAATGACTTGCGTGTTTCAAGAAGTCATGCTCGGCTGGAATGGCATCACGGTAGTATCCAATTGGTGGATGTGAGTAGTTTTGGCAGTTGGCTGCGCTTCGCAGGTGATATAAACTCTGAAATGCTGTTGCGGCGCGATAAGACTATTTTGCATGGCAAAGGTGAAATTGCTCTGGGTGCATCCTTTAGCGATCCTACTGCGCCGATTGTGCAATTTTCAGTGACTTGAAACACGGTGGCTGTGGGTTTATGGATTCGCAAACAGGATATTTAACTTTACATAATATACATCGTATAAAGTGATGTGTAGTACGTTTACTATGCTCCCCATGGTTTAATCCGACTTATACCTTTTCTATCAACCTCCATCCCCATGAAAAAAACCATCGTCCTGCTGGCAGCAATGAGCTTGGTAGTTTTATTTTTTGCCATGGGTTGGCAGCAATACCTGACCCTAGATGGTGTTAAGGCTAGTTTAGAGTCATGGAAAGTATTGCAAGCAGATTCACCATGGCTTGCAGCGTCGGTATTTTTTGTGTTGTATGTTGCTGCTACTTCGCTGTCTTTGCCTGGCGCCACCATTCTGACATTAGCGGCTGGCGCTTTGTTTGGTTTGGGCTGGGGCTTGCTGTTGGTGTCGTTTGCATCCACTTTGGGTGCAACGCTGGCTTTTCTGGCATCGCGCTATGTGCTGAGTGACGCCGTTGAGCAACATTTTGGCGAAAAGCTGAAAGCTATTCATCAAGGCATAGCTAAAGACGGTGCGCAGTATTTGTTAACGTTGCGCTTGGTGCCGGTGGTGCCGTATTTTATGGTGAACTTGTTAATGGGTTTAACCACCATGAATGTTGGGCGTTTTTATGCTTTCAGTCAATTAGGTATGCTGCCTGGCACCGCCGTGTATGTGAACGCAGGCACGCAGCTCGCACAATTAGAAAGCCTCTCAGGCATTATGTCCCCTGCCCTGATTGCATCTTTTGCGCTGTTGGGTGTGTTTCCGATACTCGCTAAAAAATGGATGGCGCAGGTGCAAAGGCGGCGCATCTATCGCGCTTGGCCACGTCCTAAGGTGTTTGACCGCAATCTGGTGGTGATTGGAGCAGGTGCGGCTGGATTGGTTACATCGTATATTGCCGCAGCAGTTAAGGCCAAAGTAACGTTGGTAGAGGCCCATAAAATGGGGGGCGACTGCCTGAACTACGGCTGTGTACCCAGCAAGGCACTTATTAAATCAGCGCGTGTTGCACACCAGATGCGGCATGCCGATGCTTATGGCTTGGAGCCGAGTGTTCCACGTTTTAGCTTTCGGCAGGTCATGGCGCGCGTGCATGCGGTGATTGCCGCCATTGCCCCGCATGACAGCGTAGAACGCTACACCGGGCTTGGCGTTGAGGTGCTGCAAGGGCATGCACGGATTGTGAACCCTTGGACGGTAGAAATTACGGCTGCCAACGGAATCAAACAATCATTAACCACCCGCTCGATAGTCATTGCAGCAGGCGCCAGACCTTTGGTGCCACCCCTGCCCGGCCTGGAGCAAGTGGGCTACTTAACCAGCGATACCGTGTGGTCTGCCTTGGCCCAGCAGGATGCTCCGCCAGAACGCATGGTGGTTTTGGGTGGAGGCCCGATTGGGTGCGAATTGGCGCAATGTTTTGCGCGGCTGGGCTCACGGGTTACATTGGTAGAGATGGCGCCACGTTTGCTGCTGCGCGAAGACAGCGAGGTATCCAAACTGGTGCAGTCGGCTCTAGAGCGGGACGGTGTAGAAGTGCTGTGCAACCACCAAGCTTTGCGCTGTGTTCAAGAAACCTACAACAAAATTTTGTATGTTAATTGCAATACCGGCGAAAGACCCATTGCTTTTGATACTCTGTTGTGTGCTGTGGGGCGTGTGGCGCGCCTGCAAGGCTATGGCCTGGAAGAGCTTGGCATACCGTGTGACCGTACGGTTGAAGTCAATGAGTACCTTGAAACGCTCTACCCCAATATTTTTGCAGCTGGCGACGTGGCAGGGCCTTATCAGTTAACCCACACTGCCGCCCACATGGCATGGTATGCCAGCGTTAACGCCCTGTTTGGTAGTATCAAGAAGTTTAAAGTAGATTACTCAGTGGTGCCTGCGGCCACCTTTACCGACCCCGAAGTAGCGCGGGTGGGTTTGAACGAGCAAGAGGCACAGTTACAAAATATTCCTTATGAAATTACCCGCTTCGGCATTGATGATTTAGACCGCGCCATTGCCGACAACGTGGCCCATGGTTTTGTTAAAGTGCTGACCGTGCCCGGCAAAGACCGTATTTTGGGTGTCACTATTGTGGGCGAGCATGCGGGCGATTTGTTGGCAGAATTTGTGCTGGCCATGCGCCACGGATTAGGCTTGAACAAAATACTCGGCACGATGCACATCTACCCTACCCTTGCGGAGTCGAACAAATACGTGGCAGGGGTCTGGAAACGCAACCATGCACCGCAAGCGGTTTTACGCTGGGTAGAGCGTTTTCATGGATGGATGCGCAGTTGAGTGTAAGCGGCACGAATCCGCAAGGCCGTGGTAATGGCACACATGGCGGCAAAAACACATGCTAACACGGCAAAACATGCCGGAAAAAGGCACATAAGCACAAATACGGCTATGGTTTCTGTGCTTTCGGTCAGGCCACCCAGGTAGTAAATTCCTTTTTGCGGGTAGACGGTGCTGGTTTCGCCACGTTTGGCCGCAAGAACTGCATAGGCTAAAAAGGTGCAGCCGGTACCAATAAAACTGTAAATCAGCAAAGCTCCGGCCAAACCATTTTGTACCGGGTTGGCCAACACAAATGCCAGCGGAATGGATGCGTAAAACAGAAAGTCGAGGGCAATATCCAGAAAAGCACCTAAATCGGTGGCTTGGGTCAGCCGTGCCATGGTGCCGTCCAGCCCATCGGCCAAACGGTTAAGGCCTATACACATTATGGCCCACAGGTAATAATCAAAAGCAATCAGCGGCACAGCGCACAAACCCATGCCGAACCCAATCCAGGTCATTTGGTTGGGGCTGACATCATGTGCCAGCAGTTTCTTTGCAACACTTTGCAAGGGGCGTTGTAACAAGGCATTTAGGCTACGGTCAAACATGGTGCGGCTTCCATTGGGCAATCTCCAGCACGCGACCTGACGGTGGAACATCGGCCAGATCATGCGTAACCAACAAGGTTGGTATTTGTAAGCGCTTAACGTGCTCAAACACCAAGGTTCGAAACTGGCTGCGCAATGCGCTGTCGAGCTTAGAAAAGGGTTCATCCAACAATAGCGCCTGAGGCTCTGCAAGCAAAGCGCGCATCAGGCTGACCCTGGCGCGTTGCCCTCCGGAGAGCGTAGCCGGGTCACGGTCATGAAAACCTGCCATGCCCATCTCAGCTAAAGTGTGTTCTATGGCGTGGCGCCGTGCCTTAGATCCCTTAATGTGCGCAGGCAAAGCAAATGCCAAATTTTGCCCCACGTTAAGATGCATAAAAAGTACGTCGTCCTGAAACAAAATGCCTATTTTTCGCAGTTCTGTAGGGAGGGCATCCACGCGTTTGCCATTGAGCTCTAGTGTGCCCGAAGCGCTAAAAAGTGCCGGCACATGGCCGATCATCCAGCTGAGCAGGGTCGACTTGCCGGAGCCGGAAGCACCCATCAACGTTACAACTTCTCCAGGAGAAAGCTCTAACGAGACATTTCTGAGCATGGGTTGGGTGCCTTGGCTGATACTCAGATTAGAAATACGCAACATATTATTAAACCCCCTGCCGGTGTCTACCCCAAACATAGGCGGTAAAACTGGCCAAACCTAACGCAAGCAATGGCAGAACAATTTGCAGCAGGGCCTGAACCGCCATGATG
>CALPVM020000226.1 GCA_943327015.2 Akkermansia muciniphila | reverse complement strand
GCTCAGGCCGAAAAAGACGTACAGCAAGAATTGCGAACCGCACTCTACCAAGCCAATGCAATATTGCTAGCCGATTTTTGCACAGCGGCAACAGCCCTTGCCAGCACCCTACCTGCCGCCGCCTTGGTGATGCAGGCAAGCAGACAGCAGGCCCGTATTATGGAAGAAACCATGGTTTAGGCGTTTGTACCTGCGCAAGTGGTTTACGCAATGAATTCAATATGTGTTGATTTAGATTTAATCTTGCTCACGGTAAATGCTCCTTAATCAATTGCCGCACTGCCTCAGCTTGCGCTTGGTCTTTTCGTTTTTTTGACGGATTGCGTGATGGCTCTTTGGATAAGCAGTCTTTGTAGATTGCAAATGCCCGTGGTTCGGGTGCCACCATGTTAAATATCCGACCATCCATCGCAAACACCCGCTGTGTCACTTGCGGTGCATCCAACAAACGGTGAAGATGGTCTATTTCCACGGCTTGCATATCTTGGTTGCCCGGCAAAAACGGGTCTTTCTCTTTACGCAAATCCACCATATAGCCATTGGCACTCACAGCGCGGTATGGCGTTTTTTTTAACTATCTCGAAAGATTTGTCTGCCTTCTTCAAGATGCCTATGAGCCCATGAATGGATACTTCTTCTCGAGCAATCAGGGACAACCTTTTCTCGGAATGCCACAATAAGTCTAAGTCGGTGGTGGCCGTAATATCGCCCGTCCAGCGTACTCCAGCCATGGCCTCGTATACGTAAATGGCGTTGGTACCAATAATGGTGAGTCCTTTGCCCAGCAATTGCGCTTTATCGAGGTGAATGCACAGATTGGCAACTTCGTTCGGTACCGAGCCAAGGCGCAAGGCTTTGTTTAAACGAAGCATCAAATCTATGCGACTGCGTAGTTGCGCCATTCGTTAAGAAAGTTCGTTTTTACGATGGTGAACTGCATCAAAAATGTGTTCTGTTTCAGGAGTACGCAGGCCTATGCATTTGGCATTTCCTCTACCATCGCGTGTCCGGTACAGGTATTCCCGATTCGCTATTTTTTTCCAATGCATACCGCTGGCGTATTCCCTGCTTGCCAGTTCTGTTTGTTGCAACGCAATGAACACGTGCTCACAGTCAATGGCTTGCTTGGTTTGGTCGTTGTTCAGTGTGCTGTACACGTTTTATCCTTTCTCTGTAATAAATTATAGAAAAAAGGATAAATCAATTAAAATCATTGACTTGCAATATATTTTAATAAGGTGCGCGCGATAAAATTTCAGTAATTCGTTTCCTCTAAATTTTTTTGCTGCAACGTTTCTCTAACTATCGGCTCTTTACGAAAGTGGCCTCAATTTTTAGCTCATGACTCCCATCATCAGCCACCCTAACCGCAACCATGGAGCAGCAACTGCACTGATTCGCTGTTCTGAGTCCTTTTAGCCAACCAGTGTATTCTTGTCGAACTGACCGACACCATTCGTAATCAGCCGACCAGCAAATGCAGTGATCGCACTCAGCTGGAAAAAGCACAGGCTGATGGACTGGCAGACGGCATGATGCGAAACGCATACAAAAAACGGTCTGAGTCCGGCGCACAGGACTAAACACCACCATGGCCATCGCGCAGTTCTGCGTACCAGTTTCCGCGCCAGCGATCAAACATCGGTGTTGCCACTTTTTTGGCGTTCCTCGCGGAGTCAACGGGGCGAAACATCCTATGGCGCTGGCGTACAATTCAGCATGTCAAAATTTTTTTGTCATGCGGGCGACCGCTCTTTTCACATGAAGTACGTTTTAAAATGAACACCACAACCGCAATTCTCCCGCCTCCCTTAAGCGCCGCACCCCTGGCATACGTACCGCCCACTCTCGCGGTATTAGATGCCGGCTGCACCGCCAACAATGCTGCCAAGATCCCCGATGGCTCCGGCGCCAGTTGATTCAAGTCGGGCGTAAGGATATGCAGCAAGCGATTCAAGCTTGTTAATTTCTGCCAGATTACAGTCCAACCCACCGTGCAGCCAAGCAAACCATAACCACGCAAAACGTCGGGCTCGGTTTGATCCGCCTCCTGCGCATGCAGCCGACGAGCACGTTGAGCCAAACGGTTCAGGATTTGCAGTGCGGGCAGCAGATTAGCGTTGCGACGCAAGCGATAAATCAAAAAATCAAACCCTTTCTGTGTTGACCTAATAAAGCGTTTATCGGGGCGAGCGGTTATCCGCAGTGTTTCCAACACGGCGTATAAATGGTGTAGCGCAGCTTTCAGTTTGTGCCGTGCGGGTGCCAAAATTAAAAAATTATCCCACTTGCCACTATCGGCGGCGCACCGTCTTTTAGGCGCTATTGTAAAAAATGCCGTCGTCAATCGTGAGAACGGAGCTATTCAATGACTTAATATAGTATTTTTTATCAAGTTCACCCCTACGTCACTTACATTAAGGAACATTCGCAATGCGTAACCCAATCGTTACTCCAACGTTCCCAGCGACCGTTTCCAAGCTCATTTATGTCCCGCCGACACTCGTAGCACTCAACTCAAGCACGACTGCCTTCGGCGCTGGGAGTGCCAGTGACGGTGGCCTTCAAATCAGTTGATTTAAGTCGGGCGTAAGGATATGCAGCAAGCGATTCAAGCTTGTTAATTTCTGCCCGATTAGGATTTGCGCCGCGCGTTGTAAACTACACGCTACGTTGTCTAACCCACCGTGCAGCCAAGCAAACCACCGCTAAACGTACTGTCGGAGTTAATTTTCATTCGACTGCATACGTATTGATTGCAACCACGCTGAATGCGATTGGCATTGGCATTGGCATCTAATGTAGTTGCTCAGCACTTCAACGGGTGGCCGTACTTGCATTATCGTTTAAAATGTGTATTGACTTCAAATCTCATTTTTATGACTGCCCTGACCCCTGATGCCCTTCTGATCCGCAACCCCGACCTCATTGCCACCGATATGGATGGAGACACCGTCATGATGAGCATCGAACGCGGTACCTATTTTGGCATCGGTGGTGTTGGCTCCCGCTTGTGGGTGTTGTTGGCGCAACCCATCAGCATGGCGCAACTTACCCAAACCATTTGCTCCGAATACGAGGTAGATGCAGCCACCTGCCAAGCCGATATTGCAAAATTTACCCAAGAGTTGCTGAAAAACGGTTTGGTGTCGTTAGCCTAGTGGGTATGCTAGGCATACTGGGGTGTAAGCTGCGCAGCTTTGTCTGCTTGCCCTTATTTACCAAGCTGTGGTTACTGCCCTAGTGGGTGTTGTTGGGCATTAGCAAAGCTATTATTTTTAAACTCTCGTTCAGTCGGCTGGCACCGTATTTGGGGCAGCCCATGGGCGTGGCATCCTGGGTGCCACTGCTCAATGCCCCACAGCAAGAGCGCGCACTTCAAATTGCACGCGCTGTGCAGCTTGCAGCACGCTACACGCCATGGGTTTCTAATTGTTTTCCGCAGGCAGTGGTCGCACGGCTACTGCTGGGCTGGTACGCCGTGCCCTACGCCCTGTACTTTGGCCTGATGCGCGATACCCAAACCCTAGAGCTCAAAGCCCATGCGTGGGTGGCAGCCGGGCGGGTGGCCGTTACAGGCGGTGGCAGTTTTGCGCAGTTCACGGTGGTCAGTGTATTTGTAGCCCCTAGGCTGGTGGTTGCTTGAAAGCATTGCAAGCCTTTGCGCGCCTGCTTTCGGCAGCACCCCGTGGCCAGGTAGTGGCATTGCTATTGCTCATGGTGCTGGCCGGCCTGACCGATGGCATTGGCATCCTCATGCTGGTGCCCCTGCTGGAGCTGCTAGGCAACGGCCACAGCGGCTCCGGCTGGTCAAAATACGTGCCCGATGTTTTGCAAAGCGCCAGCCTCACACCTAGCGTGGGCGGCTTACTCATGGTGTTTCTTGGTTTGGTGGCTGTGCGTAGCGGCGTGCAATACGCCCGCGAGCAACTCAGCGCAAGGTTGCAGCACAGTTTGGTAGACCAACTGCGCCTGCGTTGTTTTGATGCCCTGCTGGGCGTGGAATGGCG
>CALPVM020000225.1 GCA_943327015.2 Akkermansia muciniphila | reverse complement strand
GTGGTTTGAAGCGTGGCGCCTGGATGGAGTTGGATGAAGCTGATATTCGTGGTTTGGTGCGCGCAGCTGGCGCCGGTAAGGCTCCAGCCAATGCCAGAAATGCAGCGCCCGATGACGAAAATCGTGCGCCAGGTGCAAAAACGGGTAGGGTTGCAAGAGGCGGATTAAACCGACGTAATGCAAGAAGGCCAGCCCAGCCGGTCGCAAAAAACAACAATAACAACCAGCCACGGTCAGCGGGTCGCGCAGGCTCTGATAGCCAGCCAGATCCCATGAAAACATCGCTAGGCTACATTGGTGCCGATAGTTTGACCCGTCAGCGGCAGGATTCTCCTCAAAGACCCCGTGGTACTAATGGTGGACAACGCAGGAATGGGCGTAGTCGCTAACCCGAAGTGCTAAAATGCAAGGCTTTGTCCTTGACGGGATAAGAATTTTATTAACCAGACTGGAATATTCAGGATTTATTTATGGCAATTGAACGCACTCTCTCTATTATCAAACCCGATGCAGTTGCAAAAAATGTGATTGGTCAGATTTATGCACGCTTTGAAGCAGCAGGTTTGAAAGTGGTTGCCTCACGCATGGCGCATTTGTCCCGCGGCGAAGCCGAAGCTTTCTATGCTGTGCACAAAGAGCGTCCCTTCTTTAATGATTTGGTCAGCTTTATGGTTTCCGGCCCGGTCATGATCCAAGCTTTGGAAGGCGAAAATGCCATTCTGAAAAACCGCGATCTGATGGGTGCTACCGATCCTAAAAAGGCTGCTCCCGGCACTATTCGCGCTGATTTTGCAGACAGCATTGACGCTAACGCCGTTCACGGTTCTGATGCTGCCGAAACAGCTGCGCAAGAAATTGCCTTCTTTTTCGCCGGCATGAACGTTTACTCGCGTTAATTTAGCATTTATTGTCTGCCTTTGCCATGACGGCTAATCTGCTCGACTTTGATCTTGACGGATTAGCCGTTTTTTGTGAGTCTTTAGGTGAAAAGCGCTTTCGCGCCACCCAATTGTTTCGCTGGATACATCAAAAGGGCGCTTCAAATTTCGATGCGATGAGCGATTTGGCTAAGTCCTTGCGCGAAAAGCTCAAAACCTCGGCCAGCATCGTAGCGTTACCCGTACTTTCCCAGCACATTTCAGCAGATGGCACTATCAAATGGTTGTTTGATGTAGGCGCTGGAGACGCTGTTGAGACTGTTTTTATTCCTGAAGACGACCGTGGCACACTTTGCATTTCGTCGCAGGCGGGTTGTGCGGTCGGTTGCCGTTTTTGCTCCACGGGGCATCAAGGCTTTAGCCGTAACTTAACAGTTGCCGAAATTATTGCCCAGCTCTGGTTTGCAGAGCATTTTTTGCGTCAACATTTATCACGTTCTGATCGTGTCATCTCTAACGTAGTCATGATGGGTATGGGCGAGCCGCTGCAAAACTATGCTGCGCTGGTTCCTGCTTTGCGGGTAATGCTGGATGACCATGGTTATGGTTTGTCGCGCCGCAGGGTCACGGTTTCCACCTCTGGGGTGGTACCCATGATTGATAAGTTGGGGCAAGATTGTGCGGTTGCTCTGGCGGTTTCGTTGCATGCTCCCAATGATGCGCTGCGTTCTCAGTTAGTACCCTTAAACCGCAAATACCCGATTGCCGAGTTGCTGGATGCTTGTCAACGGTATTTGGCTTTTGCACCCCGTGATTTTCTTACTTTTGAGTACTGCATGCTCAATGAAGTCAATGACACTCCCGAGATGGCACAGCAGTTGGTTCAGTTAATTCAGTCTGCCCAGATGGGAATGCACTGGTGCAAGTTCAATTTGATTCCATTTAATCCCTTTCCAGCCTCGGGACTCACCAAGTCTGGACCAGGCAAAGTACAAGCTTTTGCGAAGATACTCACCGATGCAGGAATTGTGACAACCATTCGCAAAACACGTGGCGATGATATTGATGCGGCATGCGGGCAATTGGCGGGTGATGTAAAAGACCGAACCGATGTGGCTAGCAGAATTTCCAAGCAGCGCGTAATTACCATCTCTTCTCAATGAGTCTGAATTCTATGACACGCTCCTACTGCTTTCATTTTTTTGTGCTGGTGCTGGTTGTCACCAGTATGGCTGGTGGTTTGGTGGGTTGTGTTTCTAGTTCAGTGGCACCTTCAGCCAAAAGTTCTGACATGTTGACATCATCTGACGAGCCGGAAAGCCGTAGACGCGCGCGCATTCGTTTAGAGCTTGCAGTTGGCTATTACAACAACGGTCAAACCACCATAGCCTTGGATGAGATCAAACAGTCAATAAATGTTGATGCAAATCTTTTTGAGGCACATAATTTGCGTGGGCTCATATACATGCGACTCAACGACCTGGCCTTGGCCGAAGAAAGCTTCAAAAAAGCCCTTGATTTAAATCCAAAAGCAGCCACGGTCCAACACAATTATGGCTGGATGATGTGCAAACAGGGACGTGTGGCAGAGTCAATCCAGATGTTTACTGCAGCGCTGGCTAACCCTTTATACACAGACCGCGCCAAAACACTGATGACCCAAGGTTTATGCCAACTGGAAAGTGGCCAGCGCAAAGAGGCAGAAGCTAATCTACTGCGTTCTTATGAGATAGATCCATCTAATCCCATCGTAGCTTATAACTTAGCGCTGATTTTCTTTCAAAATGGCGAGTATTCCCGTTCACAGATTTACCTGCGTCGCCTGAACAATAGCCAACTGGCCAATGCAGAATCTTTGTGGTTGGGTGTCAAATTGGAGCGTAAGTTGGACAATATGGGTTCTGTAGTTCAGCTTGGCGAGCAGTTGAAAAAACGCTTTCCTCACGCCAAAGAAACAATTTCATTTGAACGGAGTGCTTTTAATGAGTAATGCGGAGAATTCCGAAACAGCAGTTGCTTCAGCTTCCTCAGTAGTACTGACTGGAGCCAGCGCTGGTACTCAATTGCGTCAAGCGCGTGAAGCAGCAGGTTTGCACATAGCAGCGTTGGCGGTATCCATGAAGGTGCCGGTGAAGAAACTCGAAGCCTTGGAGGCAGATCGGCTCGATTTGTTACCCGATGCAGTTTTTGCGCGCGCATTGGCAAGCAGCATGTGCCGCACCCTGAAAATTGACCCAACCCCGGTTTTAGATAGGTTGCCCACCACTAAAAAAGTCAGTTTGACGGTGGAAGCAAGAGCTGCAAATGAGCCGTTCAATAAGTCAACTTATTCCGCTTCTGGTGTGTCATCTATGAAAATTGGCAAACCAGCACTTTGGATTGTGGTTGCCTTGTTTTTGGGGATCGCTCTGATATTGTTTGTTCCTGCAACGCCTGATGTACCAGCCCCCCAAGAAACCGCGGTTGAAGAAGTTATTCCTAATTTTACGCAGGACCTCAACAAACAGCCGGTAGAAGAAGTTATCGTTCCTATGCAGGGGGCAGAGGTGCCTGCTGCAGCCCCCGTAACGCCGGCTTCTGCTCCTGTTATACCACCAACCGCTGTGCCAAATGCCATCAATGGCTCAGTGGCACCTATGACTCCAGTTACTCCAGTTATGCCAGCCCCCGTTGCTCCACCAGTGGTTCAGCCTGTGGCACCAGCGGTTCCTGCACTCAAGCAAGATTCGGTAACTGCTCCTGCACCGGTTTCGGTTAACAACGTGGTGGCTTTTAAAGTGCGCGGCCCTTCATGGGTTGAAGTCACTGATGCCAAAGGCGTAGTCCAACTACGTAGAAACCTCAACGAAGGCGAGCAAGCCAGTGCCTCCGGTACCTTGCCCATGGTAGTGGTTGTGGGTCGTGTAGACGTAACAGATGTAGCTGTGCGAGGCAAGCCATTCGATTTAAGCAAGTTGGCAGTGGGCAACGTGGCCCGTTTTGAGGTGAAGTAATGGCGCAACAGCAGCCTATTGCATTGGCGGCACCTCTGCAGCGCAAATCTATGCAGGCCAGAGTCGTTTGGGGTAGCCGGGTAGTTACCGTGGGTGGCGATGCGCCAGTGCGGGTGCAGTCCATGACCAACACCGACACTGTAGACCATATTGCTACTGCCATTCAGGTCAAAGAGCTGGCGCAGGC
>CALPVM020000224.1 GCA_943327015.2 Akkermansia muciniphila | reverse complement strand
GCAGGATGCCCATATCAAAAGCATCAGCGAAACGCTTACGGCTGCGTTCATGTCCAAAACTCAGGTTATTTCCAAGTCTCGTATCGACGCCATTGCCAAGCGCTTGGGACATTTAGAAGACTTTATCAGCGCCGATGGCATGGGTAATCTGCAGTTGAGCGCAGAAAGTCTGGAAGTTATGATTGGTCTTGACGCTGCAGAAATTGAGGTTCTTACCAACCCTGACCAAAACAGCACCGAAGACACCATCGAGTGGACTAATGAACTGCATACTGGCGAGTGGTTTACTCTGAACCATAACAATGTGGTGAGTCAGGTGCAATATATCTGGCGCAGCGAGCGCCAACATTTTCATATGTTCACCTCAAAAGCCAACAAGAGTTTTTTGATTCAGGCCGGGCGCATGGTCGCTTATTTACGTGCCGGTTTATTGATCCCTAACGAAGAAGAAACCCTGACCGAGCGCGCCGCCCGCGACGCGCTGGCCAAGCTCCAAGCCAACCCGGAGCGCTTGCTGAGCTAACCAGCACCCAGCAAACAATACTAATGCGCTATACGATCCTGTGGGTCGTCGCACAGTTCATCCAAAATAAGAGCATCTGGCTCTTGGCCAAAACTCCAGAACACCATCAAAATAATAATCTTCAGGTCTTCGAGTGATACAGGCACACAAGGCACAGCCAGAGCACGGTCAATCACCACCTCGCGCATGTGGGCTGGCAAACATCCGGCAGATTCCATAAAGCTAATAAAACCTAAGCACTGCTTACCGAGATGGTTCTTTTCGTAACTGTGGTAGACACGCACGCTGTGGGGGCTGGGCTGTTCAAACCAAATGGTTGCAGGATCGGGATTAGCTTGAATATCCGCCTTAGGCATGCCACTTTGTGCTGCCAACTGTAAACCTTTGAGCCAAACGAGGGCGTCATCAATTTCTTCGGCATCAAAACCAACGGCAGTCAATTTGCGCTGCAGATGCGCCGGCTCAGGGCAATCCTCGCCAGCGTAATAGTTTTCGTAGACAAATACAAGTACTTCAAACATGTGTCCAATATAACGCAGAAAATCAATTCAACGCCGCAAAGTCTGACTTACCGTGCTTTTCGGGCTTTAAAACCCGCCCAACCTTCCTTTATGCCTGAACCAAGCGCTGGAAAAGCCCCCCGGGGAGACGTGCCACCTGCCCCAATAACTCCAGCGCCATCAGTTCTGCTTGTAGCATGGGGGTGTTGAGCCCGGTACGGGCTTGCAGGTCATCCAACCCTACCGGGTCGAACCCCAGCGCCTGTAGCAATGCAGCATGCTCGCTTCCAATGACTTGCTCATCTGCAAGGGTCGCTGGATGCGGTAGGTTTTGGGCTTGCCCAACAGGCGTAGTGTGTTGTAATTCTTCCAGAATATCGTGTGCGCTTTCCACCAACTTGGCGCCTTGGCGAATCAATGCATGGCAACCACGCGCCTGTGTGGAATGGATAGAGCCCGGAATGGCAAAAATTTCTTTGCCTTGTTCCACTGCCTGCCGCGCTGTAATGAGTGATCCGGACCTGAGTGCTGCCTCAACCACCAGTGTGCCTCGCGACAATCCCGCAATAATACGGTTACGCTTGGGAAAATTAGCGGTCAACGGAGGGGTTCCTAAAGCATACTCGCTCAAAAGTACTCCGCGCTGTGCTATTTGGTGCGCCAAGTCGCGGTGCTGTTTAGGGTATACCCGGTCTAGCCCGGTCCCTACCACGGCTATGGTAGCGCAAGGACTAACATCAGTGACAGCCAAAGCACCTTCGTGGGCCGCGCCATCCACACCCAAGGCCAAGCCTGACACAATGGTCAAGCCAGACTGTGCCAGCGAACGTGCAAACTGCCGTGCATTGTGCGCTCCTTGTGGAGTGGGGTTGCGGCTACCCACAATGGCTATGCAATGGTCTGCACACCGTGCCAGCCACTGTGTTTGCCACACTTCGGGCGCAGCAATGGCGTACAACAACACTGGGGGGTCTTCAATATTCAACAGTGCTGCGGGGTAATTTGCGTCGCCCAGGGTCAGAATGCGATGTCTGTCGGGTTGGGCTTGTAACCATTTCCATGTGGTTTCAACCCGCTGCTCCAATCCTTCCGGGCTTTGCAACAATGACTGCGCCTGCCTTTGACTTACTACTTTTCCAAGGGAAGCAGCAGATTGTTCAAATATGTTTTGCGGCAGACCAAAACTTTGCAATAGCTGTCTGGCGCCGGCACTACCTACCCCAGCACAAAATTGCAAGCGCAACCACGCCGTGAGTTCTTCACGATCAAGCATATTGGATCTACGATTTTAATTTAGCGGGGGTTGCTCAGACGATCACCCACGCGCACTCCATCGGCGATTTCCAGAACCAATGCATAAGATACAGTGTCGAAGGTACGAAACACCATCATCAGTCCATTGCGCTCATCGGGTAGTTTCATGATCGGACGGGTGGGATCCAGTTTATCGACGACGGTGGCTCCATCCTTTTGAATAGCTAGCACATGACCGACCTCCATGCCGTGGCTGGTACCTAAATTAATGGCTACCACTTGGTTTTGCGCTGCGTTTACAACTGCGCTGCCATACACCGATACGATGCGACCATTTACTTTTACAGCAGGTGCATGAGGTATATAGGTTAACCATTTGCGTGTAGGCTCAGGAATTAACCGATCTCCTACACGAATTTCTTCTTTGGCAGACACGATGTCAATGGTGGCTGGCACAATGGCAGTTTGTACTTCATTGTCTTTGTTGGTTATTTCGGTGGTGGTTTCACCCCGCACCAACACGGCTTTGCCTACGTACTGTGCTTCGAAGCCCAAGACCTCGCCAGTTCCCGGATCTTTGAGCGGTGTAGCATTGCGAAACACTCTGAATTGTTTTTCTTTCACCTCGTCATCCAGCAGTGGACTACCCTCTTGCCCGCGGGCATAGGCGCGGTCTCCCTTTGTAATGAGTACGCGGCTATCTTGTGCAGCCACAATTTTGGGTGCGGCATCGAGGGTTTGCTGGTCCACCACCACCGGCTCTACCAAAAACGGCTCAATCACATTGGTACGCAAAGTTGGCAATGCCAAATCTGACAAACTCTCATAGCGGGTGCGCGGTGACAAACGAATGGTGTCAACACGAGATCCTGCTACTGCGCTTGATTGTGTATTTCCAAGGCGTAAATGTGCCATTCCGTTGCTACGCACCAATTCAATGGTCTGGCCTGGGTAGATGAGGTGAGGATTGGCAATATCGGCCTTGTTCATGCCCCATACCTCTGGCCAGCGCCATGGACTTTTTAAATACAGCCTGGAAATCGACCACAGGGTATCCCCGCTTTGTACTTTATAACGCTCGGGAGCGCCATCTGCCAAGTCGCCTACCGGCACGCCTTTTTGCGCTACTGCCTCTGCTATTTGCGCTTGGGCTGGTGTGATGGATAAGTTTTGCGCCAACGTGGTATGGTTAAAACATGCCAGCATGAGAGCAGAAAGGGTAACCAGGGTTGCTTTGTTTGTCGCCATCGGGTGCTTCGCCATGAATAGTTTTGTGAATAATAACGCAGTGTAATAGCTTTGATTCTCAGTGCAAGCCACTATTTCGGCAACGATTAACAACAACTTCTAATGCAAGGAGATAAAAAAGTAGCGAAAATAGCGACATATTTGCAAAAAAACGCCATGGCACTTCTCAATATACTCTGCTTTCCCGATCCCCAACTGCAACGTGTGGCCAAACCAGTGGTTGCGGTGGATGCTCGCATTCAAACATTGGCATCTGATATGCTGGAGACGATGTACCACGCCAACGGTATTGGTTTGGCCGCCACGCAAGTCAACGTGCACGAACGGGTGGTTGTGATTGATGTATCGGAAAATCGTGACGAACCACTGGTTTTAATCAACCCCGAATTGGTTTGGACCAGCCCGGAAAAACACCTGAATCAAGAAGGCTGCTTGTCGGTTCCCGGTATTTACGACGGTGTTGAGCGTTTTGCTGCAGTGCATGTGTCTGCGTTGGACGAAAAAGGCCAATCCCGCACCGTGCAGGCCGATGGCTTGCTGGCGGT
>CALPVM020000223.1 GCA_943327015.2 Akkermansia muciniphila | reverse complement strand
CGGCATGGTATGGTGGCCTTGCATGGCTGTCATGACCTGCGATTCGCAGTTTTTAACCCAAGTGTGCAACTCTTGCTCCCGAATGGCGTCACTGAGTTTTTGGTTGGCTTCAATTTGGGCTTGGTGGGTGAGAGTCTGCTCTGCAGATTGTTGGCGTAAGCACACAATAAACCAAATGCCTGCAGCAGTCGCAAACACCATGTAAATGAACAAATACTTGAAGGAGTAAAGACTGTCTGTTACTGGCAGGGTAACGGTAAATTCTTGGATGCCGCGTACATCGCCCTCTTGCCAATCGCGCTTGGGGCTGCCGGGGTGGCTGTTGTGGCAAGCAACACACACCGCTGCCATGCGAATAGGAGTGGCAACCCTGTATTGCACAGTGCCAGATGATTGATTGAGTTGCGTAATTTCCTGGTTGGGATTCTCGCGCAGTGACTTGAGAGCAGCACTTTCCCATGCGTCAAAACTGTGCTGCGCACGGTTCTGGAATGGAAAGTCGGATATAAAACGGTAATTGACGTTGGTTTGTGTTGTTTTGAAAATCTCGCCCAGTTCAATCGCCATCGTCGCCGGATTGGGAATGGCACCTGGCACTTCCCTAAAATTGTGAATGATTTGCGACTTGCCATCAAACGGGGTCACCCGCGCCACAATGTTATCTGCGTAGTAGGCGCGGATTTGGGTAATCATCGCCTTAACATTATTGGTCTGTTGTTGTGCAGAAGACGTAGTGATGCTTTTTAAATCCATCCAAACCGCCAATGGCATGCACAATAAAATACCAACCAGCAAAATAGCCGAAAAAAGGCTTTGCTGATTCCAGCTTCTGGTTTTTGGAGTGGGAGGGGTGTCGCTTTGCATGGTATGCATCATATCAGGACGCATTGCATTCATAAAAAAACCGCCTGTAGCAGAACCACAGACGGTTATTTTATTTTTGCTGACAGCGCACCCGTTACAAACGGCAGGCATTCATTAAAAAATGCCTGTGCGATTTGCCTAAAAGATTAGGCTGCAGTGGCGGCAAGCGCCAGAGCTTTAACTTTGCTAGACAGGCGGCTCTTGTCGCGCGCTGCCTTGTTTTTGTGAAAGATGCCTTTGTCAGCCACGGTGTCTACCACGGCTTGCATTTTGGCAAACAGTTCGGTTGCTTTGGTTTTGTCGCCAGCCAGAACTGCTTTCTCAACGTTCTTAACCGCGGTGCGGTACTTAGAACGCAAAGAGGTGTTTGCTGCGTTGATTTTTACGTCTTGACGGACGCGTTTACGGCCCGACGCCAGGCGCGGGTTCTTTTTCTTGGGTTTTCCAGATGCCATAATAATAGTTCCTTGAGTCTGTGGATGTTGTCAGCAAAGCCGAGAATTATAGCATTTAAGCTGTAGTGATTGATGCACTGCATTGTTCCGCTGGCGCTACACTAGCGCTGTGAGCCTTATTAAATCTGTATCTACCGTTTCGTTGTGGACACTTTTGTCCCGCATTACCGGACTAGCACGCGAATTGCTGGTCGCATCTGCCTTTGGCGCCAGCGCCATGACCGATGCGTTTAACGTGGCATTTCGCATTCCTAATTTATTTCGGCGTATGTTTGCCGAAGGCGCTTTTAGCCAAGCCTTTGTGCCAGTGTTGGCGGCTAGCAAAGCCCAACACGGAGAAGAAGCTACCAAAGAACTTATAAACCACGTGGCAACCGTTTTGGCCTGGGTGCTGGTACTGGTGTGTGTGCTGGGCGTGGTTGCAGCACCTTTGCTGGTGTGGGCCATGGCCAGTGGTTTGCAGCAAAATCCGCAGGGATTTGATGCTGCGGTGTGGATGACGCGATTGATGTTTCCTTATATTGGCTTTATGTCGCTGGTGGCTTTGTCGTCCGGCATCTTGAACACTTGGAAGCGCTTTGCTGTGCCAGCCGCAACCCCGGTGTTGCTGAATGTGGCCATGATTATGGCCGCTTGGTTGCTGGCGCCTTGGTTCAAACAACGTGGCATTGAGCCCATATACGCCATGGCAGTGGGTGTGATGGTGGGTGGGGTTTTGCAGCTTTCGTTGCAATGGCCGGCTTTGCGCCGTTTGGGCATGCTGCCGCGTGTTGGCGCAAGCTGGACGGCGATTAAAACCGCTTGGTGTGACCCCGAAACCCGCCGCATTGGCAAACTGATGTTGCCCGCTTTGCTGGGGGTGAGTGTTGCGCAAATTTCGCTGCTTATTAACACCCAAATAGCATCGCACCTGCCTACCGGGAGCGTGAGTTGGTTAACCTATGCCGACCGTTTGATGGAGTTTCCAACTGCCATGCTCGGTGTCGCCTTGGGCGTGGTGCTGATGCCGCAGTTGGCAGGTGCACGTGCTGCCAATGACGCGAACCAATATTCTGCCTTGCTGGATTGGGGTTTGCGTATGGTGGTGTTGCTGTCAGTTCCATGCGCCGTTGCGTTGCTTACCTTTTCTAAACCCTTAGTGGCGGTGCTGTATCACTATGGTGCATTTACGGCGGTGGATGTGCAGCAAACCAGTTGGGCGCTCATG
This sequence comes from Akkermansia muciniphila, assembly GCA_943327015.2. Taxonomy (GTDB): domain Bacteria; phylum Pseudomonadota; class Gammaproteobacteria; order Burkholderiales; family Burkholderiaceae_C; genus Allorhodoferax. The sequence goes on along the minus strand of CALPVM020000223.1, from coordinate 1,563 downwards.
GGGTGGGGTGCCGGGCTGGTGGGTATTGTGGCCATTAAAGTGTTGGCTCCGGGCTATTACGCGAGTCAGGATATTAAAACACCGGTTCGTATTGCCATAGTGGTTTTAATACTTACGCAGTTGCTTAATGTGCTGCTGGTGCCGCAATTCAGGCATGCAGGTTTGTCACTCTCTATTGGTATCGGTGCGCTTATTAATGCCTTGTGGTTGCTTGTGGGGTTGATACGGCGTAAAAGCTACCAGCCAGCCAAAGGCTGGGTAATTTTTTTATTGCAAGTACTAGCCGCAAGTGCCTTGTTGGCGATATATTTGCTATGGGCAGCTAATGCATTTGCATGGGTTGCTCTACAGAGTTCTGCATGGCTGCGTATCGGTTTAATGGCAATGTTGCTATCCGGCGCAGCTGTGTTGTATTTGGGTGCTGTATGGGCTGCCGGCTTGAATTTGCGGCAGTTTTTAAGGCGTTGATTCTGGTTGGGGTGAAATGTATGAATGTGTCATTTGCGTTGCCTTCTCCCTTGGACTACTTTTCCAGTTTGGTAAGTAGTGATACAGACTTTGCCTTATTTGAGGCAGCGGTAAGCCTTGGGCAAGACGAATATCCTGATCTGGATGTGCAAGGTGTGCTGCACGAAGTAGACAGTCTGCTAGCACAGGTTAAACGTCGCCTTCCAGAAGACGCACCCGACATGCAAAAACTCATTGTGCTCAACCACTTTTTTTATTACGAAATGGGTTTTGGTGCGCCTTTAAATATGCAATACGACTCAGGTCACAACTTTGTGAACGTGGTTTTGCAGCGCAACCGTGGTATGGCTGTCACACTCGGTGTTTTGTGGTTGGAGTTGGCGCGGGGCTTGGGTATGTCGGCCGAGGCCGTGACCATACCGGGTTTCTTTTTGGTAACTGTGCATCTGCCGTTGGGTCAGGCGGTGCTTGATCCGCTCACTGGCAAGTCATTGAGCAAAAGCCAGTTGCTGGAAATGCAAAACACCTACCTGGATAAGAGTGGTTTGCTCAGCGAAGCCGAAAACCGCATGGGCTTGTGCATGGCCACGCTGACCGCACGTGAGGTGATTGAGCGCATGCTGCGTAACCTGAAACTGGTGCATGTGCGTAGCGGCAATTTGCAAAGGCAATTGGCGGTGCATGAGCGATTGGTGGTGCTGCTGCCGGAAGACTGGTCGGAATACCGCGACCGTGGTTTGCTCCACGCCAAGCTGGGCAATAGCGCCGAGGCTTTGTCTGACCTGGAGTGCTATATGGTGTGCTCAGATGCTCCCAACGATGCGGATGATATTGCAGACCGCATTGATGTGTTGCGGAGTATTAGCGGTTAATCGGCTTTGTAGCTTTGTTGGGTTAGGGCTGTCCGGCATATCCGGCGCACTTGACCCAAGGGCAGCCAGACGTTTCGCGGTCTGTACGCGAACAAATGTCTTGATGGCTTCTCTGAACAGGTCAGCTTCATCAATGGTTACAGTGGTTCTTATAAGGGTGACGTCTATTAAAGATGTTATTCTTCATCAAAATTGATGTGGCTGCAATAGTTTAACTATGGGT
>CALPVM020000222.1 GCA_943327015.2 Akkermansia muciniphila | reverse complement strand
CTGAGAAAACAGATGGGTAGTGCAGCGGTGGTACAGGCGATACATCGGTTTTCGTGCCGGTTGCATTAGGCGCAGTTTGCCCTGTTGCAGCGCTAGCAAATACACCGCCAGCTATAGCAATGCATAGGGTTTTAATGAATATAAACATGGGTTCCTCGAAGGGTTAAGAAAGCCGTGCGAAAAATCGCATAGTGCAATCCAATAACCACGAGGCATGCGTGGTACCACCCAAGGGTGGTAAAAGCTTGCAGTCTCGCGGTTAAGCGAGGTGTTGCCTGGGAGGGCGATCAAGCCGGTTTAAATCCGGTGCCCGATGCTGAGGAGGGTGATAAAAAATATAAAAAGGAGTTTTAAATTCAGGTAACTGCACGAATCCAGAGCTTGCAATGGATGAGCCTGCACAGCAGGAGCTGCAAGCGCTGCATTTCAGGTGGCTGGTATCAGAATGGCCTTGGTCGTGATTCTGGGGGTGGTGAAAACTTGCATCTGTATCTGCCTCTGCACCATGATCATGGCATGGATGGGATGTTAACGCTTTGGAATACAGACTTTGTTGGTGGCCTGTACAAGCGGCCAGAACCGATACCGCCATGCCCTTGAGGGGAATGGCAGCCAATACCAGCCACATGACCAAAAGTTTCCAGAATTGAGTACTCACAAAATCATTATAAAGCGCTTACGATTACTTAAACCCCACCCGATCCAGCATCTGCTGCACTTTGATTTGGTTCATGCCCACTACGCTGACCGGAATCAGATCGCTCTTGAAGTTGCCGCCCCCCATGGCTTTGAGCGCGGGGTTGTCAAAGCTGACGCCTTTGGCGGCAGGCCATTCGTTGTTGCCGTTGGCAAAATGGTTTTGTGCTGCCGGGCTGGCCAGATATTCCAAAAATTTAATCGCGTTGTTCACGTTTTTGGCATTTTTAGCCACCGCTCCGCCGGCAATATTCATGTGCGTGCCCCAGCTCGATTGGTTCGAGAACACTACCCCCACTTTTTCGGCTACGTCACGGTCTGCCGGGTTGCTGGAGCGCATCAGGCGTGCCAGATAGTAGCTGTTGGTAATGGCTACACCGCATTCGCCAGCGGCTACGCCTTTGATTTGGTCGGTATCACCGCCTTTGGGGCTGCGCGCCATATTGTCCACCAGACCTTTGAGCCAAGTTTCGGTTTTTTGTGCACCCAAATGCTCGGTCATAGATCCAAACAGGCTCAGGTTGTAGGGATGCGAGCCACTGCGAATGCACAACTGGCCCTTAAGCTTGGGATCGGCTAGTTTTTCATAGCTGTCGACATCGGATATTTTGAACTTGTTTTTGTCAAAAACTACCACCCGGGCGCGGGTGCTTAGGCCAAACCACGCCGTGCCAGCGTTGTCGGCCGGTTTGGCGCGAAGCGTGGCTGGAATGGCGTTATCTAGAACTTTGGATTTAATAGGTAGAAACAAGCCATCTACTTCTGCGCGCCATAGCCGAGATGCATCCACCAGCAAAATGACATCGGCGGGGGATGCGGTGCCCTCTGCACGCAGGCGCGCCAGAATACCAGCGTCGTCCGAATCAACCCGGTTAACCTTGATGCCGGTGGCCTTGGTAAATTCACTGTACAGCGCTTCATCTGTGGGATAGTGGCGTGCAGAGTAAATGTTGACTGCATTGTCTTGTGCGTGGGCAATCGATAATCCGGCACCAGCAAGTGCTAGCAGTAATAGTGGGGTCAATGGTTGCATGCGAGTGATCTATCAAATTTAACTAAGTTAATGATAACCATTCTCATTAAGATTTGCAACCGCTTTTGCAAACTTATTTGACAAACGGTGCCCGCCGAAGTGCCGAGCGCTCCCACTGGCGTGAAATATTGCCGCACACCAGATCGCACAGCGCAAAGATGGCGGAATCTGCAATGCGGTAGTACGCACTGGTGCCCCGGCTTTGCTTCTCTACCAAGCCATGTTGGGTCATGAGTGACAGATGGCGCGAAATATTGGCCGCAGTGCAGCCGCACGCATTTGCCAAGTCGCCCACGTTTTTTTCTTTATCACGCAACAGGTTGAGAATTTGCAAACGGGTTGGCTCGGCCAGCACCTGAAAATAGGCTGCAACTTCCTGCAGCGCTTGGGGTGGCATTTGTTCCATGGCACAAACATCCTTAAAAAATTTTTGATCGCGACAATTTTATTGTATCATTGCTTCATTAACTAAGTAATTAAATAAGCAATTAATGCAACACAAAGGATAAAACGATGAAGCGCTCTTACTTGCTCACCTTCGCGACGTTGGCAGCCTTAGCGGTGCCTACATTAACTTTGGCGGCCAATGCAACTGCACCCGTTACCATCACGGTAGATGTATCGGGGCAGGGCGCTGCATCGTCTGGTTTGGATGCGGTGGTTGAGGCAGTGCGCCAAAGCACGATCTCGACGCAGGTTGCGGGTGCTGTGGTGGCGTTGCACGTTAAAGCAGGGGACACGGTGCGTGCCGGGCAGGCACTGGTGCAGATAGATGCACGCGCTGCAGAACAGCAGGTTGCAGGCAGCAGTGCACAGGTTGAAGCGGCTCAAGCTGCGCTGAATGTAGCCACTAAAGAGCTGGAGCGGCAAAAGCAACTGCTGCAAAAACAGTACATCAGCCAAGCTGCGCTGGATCGGGCGCAGGCCCAATGGCAAGCGGCGCAAGCGCAGGTCAAGGCGCTGCAAGCACAAACCCGTGCGGCACAAACCCAGTCCGGATTTTTTGTGGTGCTTGCGCCTTATGCCGGGGTCGTGAGCGATGTGCCTGTGACGCTGGGCGACATGGCCATGCCCGGCCGCCCGCTTGTTAGCATGTATGACCCCTCCGCTTTGCGCATTACGGCGCACGTGCCGCAAAGTTTGCTGGCATCTTTCAATGCATCCAAGGCCGCGGTGCGCTTTGAAGTGCCTGGTGTGGCAGAGTTCAGCAGCTCGCAAGCGGCGGCGCAAACCCAGTTACTGCCCACTGTGGATCCGGTAACGCATACCGTACAGCTGCGTGTGGCACTGCCTAAAAACACCGCCACGCTCCAGCCCGGCATGTTTGCCCGTGTCTGGTTGCCGGGTAGTGCCGATGCTACTCAGGCGCGCATGGTTTTGCCGCTTGCATCGGTGGTACGTCGGGGCGAAATGACCGGGGTCTATGTGCTGGATGCCCAAGGCCAGCCACGGTTGCGCCAGGTGCGTTTGGGTCGTGCCAGTGCGGATCGGGTGGAGGTGTTGAGTGGTTTGCGTGCAGAAGACAAAGTGCTGGCGCAGCCCTTGTCGACAACGTTGGCACGTTAAGGAGATACAACCATGCAAACAAATAAATCCATGGGCATGTCAGGCCGCATTGCGGCGCTGTTTCAAAGCGCGCAAATCACGCCCTTGTTGGCGTTAGTTGCATTCTTGTTGGGCGTGTTTGCCGTGCTGGTCACGCCGCGCGAAGAAGAGCCGCAAATCAACGTCACCATGGCCAATGTGCTGGTGCCTTTTCCGGGGGCTGCGGTACGCGACGTCGAAAACATGGTGGCCATACCCGCAGAGCAGGTGCTCTCTAAAATTGCCGGGGTCGAGCATGTGATGTCGGTGTCGCGCCCGGGGGTGGCGGTGCTCACGGTACAGTTTAAAGTGGGTGTGCCGCGCACCGAGGCACTGGTGCGCTTGCACGACACCATTCGCAACAATTCTGACTGGTTGCCCCAGGGTTTGGGTGTGATGGAGCCTTTAATCAAGCCCAAGGGCGTGGACGATGTGCCTATTGTCACGCTCACTCTGTTTAACAAAAACCCCGACAGCACAGCCTACGATCTGGAGCGGGTAGCGCACAGCATGGAAGCCGACATCAAACGCGTACCCGGTACGCAAGACGTGCAATCTCTAGGGGGCAATGGCCGGGCGGTGATGGTGCGCATGCAGCCGGAGCGCATGGCCGGTACCGGCGTTACGGTACACGACTTGCGCATGGCGCTGCAATCGGCCAATATGGGTTTGCCGGTGGGCGAATTGTTGGGTGGCAACCGCAGCGTCACGATCGAGGCCGGGCCCTATTTGTCGCAAGCCAGTGATGTGGCCGAGCTGGTGGTGGCGGTTCGCAACGG
>CALPVM020000221.1 GCA_943327015.2 Akkermansia muciniphila | reverse complement strand
GTGGAGTCTTCACCTCCTGTGGGGCGTGGCGAAAGGCGAGAGAACTTTTGGAACAGGCGCGGCATTTCTGCAGGCGAAATGCCGGGCCCTTGGTCGCGGACGGTGCACCATATCTGATCTTCGTTGACCTTGCTGTCAACCCAAATGGATTGGCCGAACGGTGAGAACTTGATGGCGTTGGAAATCAGGTTATCCAGCACTTGCTTGAGCGCGCGCGGATCGGCGTTGGCATACAAAACGTCGCTGGCTTGGTTGTACAAGGTAATGGATTTGTTGTCAGCCAGAGCGCTATGGTCGGCCATTGACTGAAAAACGATGTCATGAAGTCCAATTTTGATGGGTTTTAAAGAGTAACCACCAGTTTCAATGGCGTTGATGTCCAGCAGGTTGCCCAAAATGTCTTCGACGCGATGGGCTGTTTGCTGGATGCCGTCCATTTTTTCAATAATCTCTTCCTCTGAGCCAGTCCCTGCTTCACGTTTCACAGTGGTTGCCATGCCAATGATGCCGGCAATCGGACTTTTGAGGTTGTTGGCAGCCAGGGTCAAGATCTCATTTTTTTCTTCATTGAGGCGAAGCATCTGTTCATTGGTTTTTTCCAGTTCATCATTGCGCTGAACCAACGTTTGCGTTTGCTCTTCAATTTGTTGCTCTAGGTGCGTACGGTGGAACTTGACTTCGTCCACCATCTCCACGAAGGCTTGGCCGAGTTGCCCCAGTTCATCATCGCGGTTGGTGTTGATATTGGCGTTGTAGCTGCCGGCTGCTACCTTTTGGGTGGCATCAATAAATTCATTGAGCGGTTGTGCAATATGGCGGCGTAGCATCAAGCCCAACACTATTACTTCCATGAGCAGGGTAATGCCGCCTAAGAGCAGAATTTGAAATGCCGAATCAGAAGCTTTTTCGCTTAGCAATTTTTTAGGGTACACGGTAATAAACAACCATTGGGCCGATTTGAGTTCGGCCACACCTAGTATGTTTTCGCCATCGGGTGTCTCTACAAATGCTTTGCCGGCACCCGCCTGTAATGCCGTTTGGTAAATGGAGTTGAGCTCAGCCTCGTTTTCGTTTTGCACCAGATAGTTACCATTTTTGGATTCAATCAGATTGGACTTTTGCGGGTGGGCAATCAGTTGACCACTGCGGCTGATCATCAGGTTGTAGGTGCCGGGAATAACGATGTTGTATACGCGGCGAATCAAATCGTCTAACAATACATCTTGACCTACACCGCCAATGTATTGACCAAAATAATCGACCGGTGTAATGACGGATACCATCCACTTTTTGGCCGCTTTGTCAAAATAGACTCCAGACCAGAACGTACTGCGCTGTTTGTTGCGCTCGGGCGTGGCGCCTAGCTCGGTATCGAGGTCTTCTTCAAGCATGGCTTTGGTGTTGTTGCGGGCGTAATCAACCCCCGGCAGGTACATGACGTTGGCATCGCTCACGTTGAGGTCAATATAGGTGTCGTAGTTTTGTTCGCGGTAGGCAGGGCCGTAGTTGGAAATCACTTGGTTGGCGGTAATGATTTGGCGTTTGAAACGTTCATCCAAGTTAACGCGCGGCAAGATACTGATGGTGGCTTTGTTGTCGGTATCTACCTTCTCGGGGCGCAGTCGCCATACACCGTCTTGGTCTTGTTGCATGAGCTCAGAAAATTCAGGCTCCGGAGTTTTTTGTTCTGCGCGCTCCAAAGCTGTGAGCCAGGCATCTCGAATCAGACGAGTATTGTTTTCAGACTGTGTAAAGGGTGCGCTTTCCAGTTCGCCACGGGTTAGAACGTATTTTTCTAAATAGTTCAGCGCCTCGGTCTGGTATTTGTTGTAAGCGTGGTAGTACCCGATACCAGTAATGACGAGCGTGAGCACAATCAGCCGCATCACCATATGGCGCAACAACCAGCTTGTTAAAGATCTGTAAGACTTTTTTTTCGTAGGGAACTGCGATTGCATGGGTAGTAGCCTGTTGTTGCGGAAAGTGAATGAGGTCTATTTTAATCAGGATTGATACAGTAACTACATACTATGCAGCCCCGATATTCGGTACGAGTCCTGAACTTGCTTGGGTTTTTAGTTGTGCGGTAAATTGCAACATGCGGTCAATGGGTAGTCTGGCACGGTCAATGATGGAGGGGTCTACGTCAATGGCATTGCTTCCGGACTCCAGCACCTTGGCTACGCCCGCCAAGCTATTCATAGCCATCCATGGGCAATGGGCGCAGCTTTTGCAGGTAGCGCTGTTGCCAGAGGTGGGAGCCTCAATAAATTTCTTATTGGGGTTTAAAGTGCGTAGTTTGTGTAGCATGCCGTTGTCGGTAGCCACAATAAAGGTGTCAGCATGCAAGGTTTGCGCTGCTTTAAGAATGGCCGAGGTGGAGCCTACAGCGTCTGCCAGCGCTATAACGTCTGCCGGAGATTCGGGGTGCACCAGTATCTTGGCCTTAGGATGTTCGCGTTTAAGGGCTTCTAGTTCAAAGGCCTTGAATTCGTCGTGCACAATGCAGGAACCTTGCCACATCAGCATGTCGGCTCCGGTTTCGCGCTGAATGTAGGCCCCAAGGTGTTTGTCGGGTGCCCAGAGAATTTTTTGCCCTTGTTCTTTGAGGTGGCGCACAATGTCCAGCGCGCAGCTGGAGGTGACTAGCCAGTCAGCACGCGCCTTGACCGCTGCACTGGTGTTGGCGTAAACAACCACGGTTCGGTCTGGGTGGGCATCGCAAAAGGCACTAAATTCATCAATCGGGCAGCCTAAATCGAGGGAGCACGTAGCGTCTAGGTCGGGCATGAGCACTGTTTTGTGCGGGGAGAGTATTTTGGAGGTTTCGCCCATAAAACGCACCCCAGACACTACCAAAGTAGTAGCAGGGTGGTCGCGTCCAAAGCGCGCCATCTCAAGCGAGTCACTTACTAAGCCGCCGGTGGCTTCTGCAAGGTCTTGCAGGTCGGGGTGGACGTAGTAGTGCGACACCATGACTGCATTTTTTTCTTTTAGCAATGCGGTAATTTTTGCTTTGAGTGCAGTGCGTTCATGAGGTTGCGGTTCTATGGGTAGCCTTGCCCAAGCATGCCGGGTGGAGCAGGCGGGTTGCTCGTATTCAATGTCAATAATTGCTGAAGCGTTTGTCATTACAGATCCTCAAAACGCATAGAAAAATCAATAGCCTGCACGTCTTTGGTCAGGCCGCCTATGGAGATGCGGTCTACGCCGGTAGCTGCAATGTTACGTACGGTGGATAGGTTAACGCCGCCGGAGACTTCCAGAATGGCCCGCCCTTGGTTGATGGCGACTGCCTCTTGCAACTGGTCTGGACGCATGTTGTCTAACAACACCATGGTGGCACCTTGGTCAAGTGCTTCGTGAAGCTGGTCGAGTGTTTCTACTTCAATTTCTACAAATTTGGCATTTTTGGCTGCTACTTGGGCGCGACGCAGAGCTGCGCTTACTCCACCAGCGGCAGCGATGTGGTTTTCTTTGATGAGGATGGCATCAAACAGGCCAATACGGTGATTGGTACCGCCACCGGTACGTACTGCATATTTTTGCGCCAGTCGTAGTCCTGGAATGGTTTTGCGAGTGTCCACAATATGTGCACGGTTAGCGGGTAAATCGGACACTGCGCGTACAAAAGTGGCGGTTTTAGTGGCTACGCCGCTTAACAATTGTAAAAAATTAAGTGCTGTGCGCTCTGCTGTTAGCAAGGCTTGCGCATTGCCTTCTATTTCAATGACCACTTGGTTGGCCTGGCAGTTGCCACCTTCGGCTACGTGGCACTGGATACGAGCCTGGGGGTCGAGCTGGTGCACCGCAGCTTCAACCCATGGTGTGCCGCAAATGACTGCGGCTTCGCGTGCCAATATGCGCGCCTTGACGCGGTGTTCGGGGTTAATTAAAGCGGCTGTGAGGTCGCCATCTCCAACGTCTTCAGCAATGGCGCGGGCGCAGTCGGATTGTGCCAGAACGGCTATTTGCGAATCGGAAAAATCAAAATAAGTCATGATATGCGCGAAAGTAGCGTAAGGGCTGATTATCCACGACGTGCACCTCTGTAGTCAGATTCTTGCGTTGGGTGATTGGGGAATCTGTACAGGGCTTAAAAT
>CALPVM020000220.1 GCA_943327015.2 Akkermansia muciniphila | reverse complement strand
GTCTGATTGCGCTGCAATGGTCTTTTACATACAACCAGTCGCGGATTTGTTGTCCATCGCCATAGACTGGCAGCGCTTTGCCCGCGTGGGCGTTCACAATCATCAACGGGATCAGCTTTTCCGGAAAATGGTAGGGGCCGTAGTTGTTAGAGCAATTGGTGGTGAGTACCGGCAGGCCATAGGTATGGTGGTAGGCACGTACAAGGTGGTCGCTGGCGGCTTTGCTAGCTGAGTAGGGGCTGTTGGGCTCGTACCGGTGTTGTTCGGTAAAGGCGGCTTCCTTGGCGCCCAGAGATCCATACACCTCATCGGTAGAAACATGCAAAAACCGGAAGTCGCTCTTGGCCGGCGCATCCAGCGCAGACCAGTAGGCACGCACCGCTTCCAGCAAATGAAAGGTGCCAACCACATTGGTCTGAATAAACGCATCGGGTGCGTGGATGGATCGGTCTACATGGCTTTCTGCGGCAAAGTTGAGTACCGCACGGGGTTGGTGGGTGCGAAGTAACTCTGAAACCAAGCTGGCATTGCCGATATCGCCTTGCGCAAAAACGTGCCGAGTGTCGCCTTGTAGGCTAGTTAGGTTATGCAAATTGCCAGCGTAGGTAAGAACGTCGAGGTTGACAACGGTTTCATCTGACTGGTTGAGCCAGTCCAACACAAAGTTGCTGCCAATAAATCCGGCTCCGCCGGTGACAAGAATGGTCATAGGAAATGTAAAGTTATAAAAAAGTATGCCGATTATCGCTGTTTTATGGTTATTTAAAATGCGCTGACACTAGGCAAACTTAGTGCCATGCACAAAGCGGTAAACTACGTGTTTTGAATAAATGCAAAGTCAGAGAGGTGAGGGAATGGCAAAAGGCATGATTTTGGCTGCGGGTCAAGGTACTCGTGTTCGTCCGCTTACCAAAGACCTACCCAAACCCATGGTGCCGATACTGGGTAAGCCGGTGATGGAGTACTTGATTGAGCACTTGGCGCGCCATGGCATAACCCAGATTATGGTGAACGTGGCCTACCACTACCAGCGCATTGAAGAGTATTTTGGCGATGGCAGCCGTTGGGGTGTTGAAATTGGATATGCATACGAGGGCGTTCGCGACCATGGCGACATATTGCCACGACCTTTTGGGTCTGCCGGAGGCATGCGCCGCATTCAGGACTTTGGTGGTTTTTTTGACGAAACTACGCTGGTCTTGTGTGGCGATGCTTTAATTGATTTAGATATTACAGCCGCTTTGGCGGAGCACCAAGCCAAAGGTGCTTTGGCTAGCGTGGTGGCGCTCGATGTGCCGATGCAAGATGTGCAGTCGTACGGCGTGGTGATGGCCGATGATGATGGGCGGATACAGTCGTTCCAAGAAAAGCCCAAACCTGCTGACGCTAAGTCTACATTGGCCAGTACAGGTATTTATATTTTTGAGCCGGAGGTACTGCAACACGTGCCAACGGGCAAGGTTTACGACATCGGCTCGGAGTTGTTTCCGCAATTGGTGGAGCAGCAATTGCCGTTTTATGTGCAAAACCGACCGTTCCACTGGATTGATATTGGCCGGGTCAGCGACTATTGGTCGGTGTTGCAGCGGGTACTTAAGGGCGAGGTTGCAGACATGAAAATGCCTGGGCGTGAAGTCAAGCCAGATGTTTGGGTTGGGCTTAATACGTCGATTGACTGGGATCAGGTCAAAATTGAAGGGCCGGTTTACATTGGCTCCAGTGTGCGGGTGGAGCCCGGCGCCACCATTACAGGTCCGGCCTGGATTGGGCATGGTTGTGTTGTACGTTCTGGTGCGCGTATCACGCGCAGCATCTTGTTTGAGTACACGCGTATTGCGGCAGACATGCACTTTAGTGAGATGATTGTCTCACGCCACTACTGCGTAGACCGGCATGGTGATACCTTGTACCGGGGCGATGATTCGGCGCAGTTGCGCTGGGGAGACGCGCGGGCTTGAGCGTGATATCTAAATATCTGGCTGCCGATGAACACTTAGAATACAATCTGTAGTTATTCAAAGTCTCTTTGCTTTTTGTTTGCGGTTTTATATCTATATTTAACCCGCTAAGTCTTTATTGATCTTTTCAATGCAAATTCACTCATTCGTCAAATCAACGTTTTCTGCTGTTTTATTGGTTGTGGGTGTCGCTCTGCAGGCACAAACCGTAGCTACCTCTGTTGGTGGATTTTCTGGTGCTGCTGTTTCAGGCGCTGCAACCACTGCTGGAGGCAATGTGGCAGGCAACATGATTGGTCAAGGTCTTCAATCTGCAGTTAATGTTGAGAGTGGTGCTGCTTCCGAAATGTCTGACATGGTTGGCAAGGATACTGCAGACACTGGTAAAGCGATAACTCGATCAGAGCGCGTAGAAGGTCCCAGTCAGTTTCAGCGTTTTGTGCAAGAGTCTACTGGTCAATCACTTCCTGTTTATGGCAAGAATTTGTTTGCTTCATCCGATGCCTTTGGTGTTAATAACGCGATTCCAGCGCCTGCCGATTACATTCTTGGCGCCGGCGATGAGGTTCGCATTCAAGTCTGGGGCCCGGTAGATTTTGCTAAATCCATGATAGTTGACCGCAATGGGCAGGTCAACTTGCCAAAAGTAGGCGTTATTACCCTTGCTGGTGTAGCTGTGCGCGACCTTGAGTCCGTGTTGCGTGGCCATTTGGGTAAGGTGTTTGTTAACTTTAATATCAACGCCAGTTTAGGCCGCTTGCGTGGTATTCAGGTGTATGTAGTGGGGCAGGCAGTGCAGCCTGGTACCTTGCAGGTATCCAGCCTTAGCACCTTGGTCAATGCATTGTTTGCCAGTGGCGGTCCTAACGCCAATGGCTCCATGCGCAGCATTGAGCTCAAACGTGGCGGAAAAACTATAACTACGCTTGATTTGTACGACTTTATTGCACGTGGTGATAAATCACGCGATGCAGCTTTGTTGGCGGGCGATGTGATAGTTATCCCTCCGGTAGGTCCACGTGTTGCCATTACTGGTGCATTGGATCAGGCCGCCATTTACGAGTTAAAAAATGGATCCTCTACTGTGGGTGAAATTTTGGCACTTGGTGGTGGTGTTTCTACTTTGGCTAGTACGCAAAAAGCGCAACTTGAACGCATCGTGCGCAATAGCAACCCACCGCGTCAGGTTCAAGAGTTGGTGCTCGACACGCAAGGCCTTGCTACTCCACTGCGTGATGGTGATGTGCTCACCCTGTTGGGCATTAGCCCGGCTTTTGCCAATGCCGTAACCTTGCAAGGTACGGTTGCTGCGCCACTGCGCTACCGCTGGTTTGAGGGTATGAAAATACTTGATTTGATTCCAGAGCGTGAGGCCTTGATTACCGGTGATTACTACAAGCGTAAAAACTTGTTGGTGCAAAACGACAATGCTGCCCAGACTGCCCAGACTGCCCAGACTGCCCAGACTGCTCGTATTTCCAAACAAGCCGGCGTAACCTTGGATGCTCGCATTCGCGACATGGTTGATCAAATCAATTGGGAGTACGCTGTTATTGAGCGCTTAGACGGTACCCGGCTTTCCACCCAGTTAATTCCTTTTAACCTCGGCAAAGCCGTACTACAACGCGATCCAATGCACAATTTGCCGCTGTTGCCTGGGGATGTAGTAACCATTTTGAGTCAAAAAGATTTGCGCCTGCCACAAGAAAAACAGGCACGCTTGGTGCGTGTTGAGGGTGAAGTTGCGGCTCCGGGCTTGTACCAAACGCTTCCCGGTGAGACGTTACCCCAGTTGTTAAAGCGTATCGGGGGGTTAAGTCCGCAAGCCTATGTTTTTGGTACGGAGTTTTCACGTGACTCTGTGCGTAGACGTCAGCAAGAAAATTTGGATATTTTGATTCGTAAGCTCGAGGCGCAAAGCCAATCGCAGGCATCCACCGTAATTGCCAACCGTGGCGGTGCCGATGCTGCAGCGCAAGCGCAAGCGATTCAGATGCAACAGCAAGCACAGCTTAAAACGCAGATTGAGCGCTTAAAAGAAGCCAAAAGCAATGGCCGTTTGGCTTTGGAGCTAGATACACAAGCTACTTCTATTGCTGCTTTGCCGCCTTTGCCGCTAGAAGATGGCGACAGCATTCTTGTACCG
>CALPVM020000219.1 GCA_943327015.2 Akkermansia muciniphila | reverse complement strand
GCGGCTGTTATCCCAAGTCGTTTCAGCACACCATGCTTGCCCTGAATTCTGTTGCGCGTGGAGTTGATGCAAAGCGTCTGCAAAATCACTATAACGCGTAGCTGGTACCGCCAGAATGTACTGCACCTCTACATCCTGACCTTCATCTTTGAGTTGTGCTTGCAGCTTGTCCAGTTCCTCCCTATTGGCGGTGCTCAGCAGCCCCCGGTCAGCAACCAGTACCACGCGTTTGAGCGGATAACGCGCCAAGAGTCCGCGAATCATGGGCAGCAGGGTTTTGGCTTCTGCAGTGTTGCCAGGATGGACTTCATGGGTAATCGGCAGACCTTCAGCGGTTTGCACCAATGACAGCATGAACTGGCGCTCAATCAGCCCGGACTTGGCCAAACCATAAGCACGCACGTCGTCTTCGAGATCAGTCTGTCCGGTCACTGCTACCGTGGTGAGGTCATAAAACACCACCGAGATGTCTTGGTCAATCAAAGGGCGCATGAGGGTGGCCAACCTGTTGCTAAGCTTGTCACTGTGCGCATCCAGTACATCCATGGCGCGCAATAGGTGCTGGTGTGATGGACATGTGCCAGAACCCGCAGGTAGTGCGGTGGTTTGCAGCCAGCGTAACACTCCAAGCTTGCTGCCCGGATCGCACAGGCGGTTAAAGACCATCAGGCGCAGGCAGTGCAGAACATCGACCTCGGTTTTAGAGTGGCGCCAGGCAGTGGTTAAATCATTAAATCCCAATGAACGCCAGAGTTCAGACAAAGCCCAGATGTCACCGGCGTGGCGGCTGTCCGTAAAGCGCAGACCATCCAGAACAGAGGTCGATGGGGTTATGCCACGGGCACGCTGCAGGGCGGCAATGAGGATGTCAACTTCACCTCCGGGCTCTAGACGTCCCAGAGTGCAAACGGTACGTTGGCGGGGTTTACCTTCGTCGTTTCGAAAGGACTCCACCAACTGAGCGTAGCGCCGGGAACCAGATTGGGTGACTTTGATGAACATGCCGGAAGTGTAGCATCAAATTGATGTAATAAAACTACAATACATATTAAACGTGCCACTACAAGCATTTCGTAAAATCGACACCAAAAACTCGCTAAACCGTTGATTCCATTAGACCAGAGTTTGGAAACTCCGGGAAAAACTCAAATTTGGTGTCGAACTTCTGGGGCTAGACGCAATATGGCAGATTTGAAGTGAAGCAGGTTTAAACCACTCTATCGCCTACAATCGACCCCATGTTTCTGGAAATCTCCCACCTGCACGTTCGCTATGCCAAGCACGCGCCCTCGGCAGTTCATAACGTGTCATTCAGCTTACGCACCGGCGATATTGGTGTACTTATAGGGCCTTCAGGCTGTGGTAAAACCACGCTGCTGCGCTCTGTGGCCGGCTTAGAGACGGTCAGCGCAGGCACCATTAAACTATCCGGCAACGTGGTGAGCGGTAGCCACATTCATGTTCCTTCTGAGAAGCGCCGCATTGGCATGGTGTTTCAGGACTACGCTCTGTTTCCACACCTGACCATCGAAAAAAATATTGCTTTTGGCATTCGACACCTCTCCAGGCTAGAGCGTAAAACAAGGGTACAAGAAGTTTTAGATTTGGTGTCTTTACCCGGCATTGAAAACAAATATCCTCACGAACTTTCTGGCGGACAGCAACAACGCATTGCACTGGCGCGCGCCTTGGCACCTAAGCCGCAACTGCTTTTGCTGGATGAGCCTTTTTCTAATTTGGATGTGGAACTGCGCGAGCGCCTAGCGCATGAAGTGCGCGGCATTATCAAAGCAGCAGGAGCAACCGCCTTGTTTGTGACGCACGACCAGCTCGAAGCCTTTGCCATTGGCGACATGATTGGCGTGATGCACCAAGGGCAGCTAGAGCAGTGGGACGATGCCTACACCCTGTACCACCGACCAGACACCCGTTTTGTAGCAGAATTTATTGGTCATGGTGTGTTTGCACCAGCCACTATTTTAAATATTGATGGGCAACCGGTGGTACACACTCCTTTAGGCGATTTGACAGACATCGCCGAGTGCCCCCTGCCAAACGCCTATATTTCGGGCGAGTGTGATGTTCTGTTACGCGCTGACGACATTGTGCACGACGACAATGCGCCGGTAAAAGCTCAAATTGTACGTAAAGCCTTCAGGGGATCGGAGTTCTTATACACTCTGCGGCTGGAGAGTGGCCTGACGGTAATGGCACACGTACCCAGCCACCACGACCACACCTTGGGCGAGTGGATTGGCATCCAAGCCCAGGTAGACCATGTGGTAACGTTTAACCGTTAAGCGTATAGGCTACGCGGCCCGCCACTATGGTTGCCACCACCTGTGCGGGCAGCTCGTAACCCGAGAATGGCGTGTGCCGACCTTGGCTGCGTAACGCTGCCGGATCAACCACCCAGTGGGTTTGTGGGTTAAACACACAAACATCGGCCGCTGCACCTTGCACTAAGCGACCTACGTGAGCAGCGTTCGTGCCCAATGCATCTCCCAACACGGCAGCAGGACTGGCTGTGATCACAGCCAAGGCTCGCTGCATGGGCACTTGGTCATCCTGCGCCCATTTCAAGGCTAAGCTCAGCAACAACTCCAGCCCAGTAGCACCCGGCTCACTTTGAGCAAAGGGCAAGGCTTTGGCATCTTCATCCACCGGAGTGTGGTCAGACACTAATGCGTCTATGGTGCCATCCAGCAAACCTTGGCGCAGAGCATCGCGATCGCGCTGCTGGCGCAACGGTGGATTCAGGCGTGTGCGGCTATCAAAGTAGCCGATATCCACATCGGTCAAATGCAGCGAATTAATGCTGACATCGCACGTCACCGGCAAGCCTTCCTGTTTGGCTTGCCGCACCAAGGCAACTCCAGCTGCACTGCTGATGCGGCATAAATGCACACGCGCCTGCGTTGCGCGTACCAATTCAAAAATGGTGTGTAAGGCAATGGTTTCTGCGGCTACCGGCACGCCGCTCAAACCCATGCGGGTGGCCAAGGGTCCGCTCGCCGCGACACCCTTGCCCAAATACAGTTCTTGTGGGCGCAACCACACGGTGTAGCCAAAGGTGTGTGCGTATTGCAAAGCGCGTTGCATCACCTGCGTGTTAGCAATCGCTACCTCGGCCTGCCCAAAACCCACACAGCCCGCTTGGGTGAGTTGTAGCATTTCGGTTAGCACTTCGCCCTTTAGCCCCCGGGTTAATGCACCCAGTGGCAACACGCGCGACTGGTGCAATTTTTCGGCTCTAAAGCGCAGCATTTCCACCAAACCGGGCTCATCCAGCACCGGCTCAGTATCCGGCGGGCAGACTAAAGTAGTAACGCCTCCGGCCACTGCGGCTGCTAGTTCAGACTCCAGCATGCCTTCGTGCTCATGGCCGGGTTCGCGCAAGCGCACTGCCAAATCTACCAGTCCGGGCATCACAATGCAGCCTTGGGCGTTGATACGAACCTCGGGCTCAAAACTGCTGATATCAGTACCTATGGCCAGAATTTTGCCGTCTGCAACGGCCACATCCGCCAGTACGTCTAACTGGCTTGCGGGGTCGATGACGCGCCCGCCTTGAATCAAAATTTTCATGCTGCAAACTTTCATTTCCGCAAAGCAACAGACAAGATCTGTGTCAGACTTTGTATAAGCTTCTCACACTCCTCTTGGGTACCAATCGTGATACGCAAGTGCCCATCAATCCGAGGCTTATTAAAAAATCTAACAAGTATGCGTTGCTCGCGTAACTTAGCCAATAACCATTGGGCTTGGTATTGGGGATGATGAGTAAATACAAAATTCGCACTTGATGGCAAAGTTTCGAAACCCAACTTTGCCAGTTCCAGCGTAAGCCAATCCCGGCTTTGAATCACAGACTCGGTAATTTCGTGAAAATAGTCTTTTTCTTCTATCGCAGCCTGCGCACCAGCCAGTGCCAATCGGTCTATCGGATAGGAATTAAAACTATTTTTAACTCGCTCAAGAGCTTCAATCAAAACGGTATTCCCCAGTGCAAAACCCACGCGCAGCCCAGCCAAAGCACGCGATTTAGAAAGCGTTTGCACCACCAGCAGATTATCGAATTCAGAAATAAGTTGTACGGCGCTCTGTGCTCCAAAGTCCACATAGGCCTCATCAACAATCACTACAG
>CALPVM020000218.1 GCA_943327015.2 Akkermansia muciniphila | reverse complement strand
GTACAAAGCCGGTTTGCGCTGGTGGCAATGGTGGTCTGCCGTTGGTGCTGCTGGAAAGCTGGTGGCTGAAATTCCACGTTTGTGGATTGGTAAGCCTGTTAAAGTCACGTGGAATGGCGAGCAGCTATTGCAAGATGCCCTAAAAGCCGACAAAGGTGTGGTTTTCTTAACCCCGCATTTGGGTTGTTTTGAAATTACGGCGCAGGCTTATGCCGAGCGCTATGGTCTGAATGGTCGCCCCATGACGGTACTATTCCGTCTGCCGCGTCAGCAGTGGCTGGCCGATTGGGTGCGTGCTTCCCGCCAAAGGTCGGGTATGGATACCGCTCCCTCGACGCTGGCAGGTGTAAAGAAGCTGTTCAAGGTGCTTAAATCCGGGCAATGTGTGGGCTTGTTGCCCGATCAAGTGCCGCCCGAAGGGTTGGGGGTGTGGTTGCCATTTTTTGGACATAATGCCTACACCATGACCCTATCGGCACGCTTGGCCATTCAAACCGGCGCCACCGTGTTATTGGCTTGGGGTGAGCGTCTATCCTGGGGGCGTGGTTACGTGGTGCATGTGTTGCCGCTCGGAGAAGACTTGTCATCCGAGGTAGAAGTGGCGGCTGGGCAAATTAATCGCGCCATGGAGCGTTTGATACGTTTGGCTCCAGGCCAGTATTTGTGGGGTTATGAACGCTACAAAGCGCCGCGGGATGGTGCGTAAGCGCATTGGAAAAATAACTATGTGGATGGTATTCAAACTCTTAATTGCAATGGGACGCTTGCCTTTGCCGTGGGTGCGTTTTTTGGGTAAGTTACTAGGCTTTGTTTTATATGTGTTGGTGCCGGCTCGGCGCCGTGTAGTACAAACCAATTTGCGTATGTGCTTTCCGGGCTGGTCGCAAGAGCAGATCCAAACAACCAGCCGGCAGGTATTTGTTTATTTTTCTCAAGCTTGGCTCGATCGGGGGTGGTTGTGGCACGCAGCCCCTGAGGTAACCTTACAGCGCCTTCAATTGACCGGTGCTTTAGACGCTTTGCAAGGCAATGAACCCACGGTTATTTTTGCTCCGCATTTTTTCGGGTTAGATGCGGGCTGGACGGCGTTGACCCAGCAAATACCACGCAGCTTTAACACCATTTATACCGATCAGGAAAATAAGGCCTCAGACGCCTGGATTTTGCAGGGGCGCAGGCGCTTTGGCCCAGTGGGGCTATACGGTCGGGTGCAAGGTGTTAAGCCTCTGATTGCGGGTTTGCGCGCCGGCCAGCCGCTGTATTTGCTTCCTGACATGAATTTTGGCCCGGAGGAATCGGTTTTCGTGCCTTTTTACGGTGTTTTGGCAGCCACAGTTCCCTCCTTGTCGCGTTTTGCGCGATTGGGGCGAGCCAAAGTGGTGCCGGTGATTACGCGCATGACACCTCAAGGGTATCAAATAGAAGTATTACCCCCCTGGCAAGGCTTTCCTACCGAAGATGCTACTGCAGACACCGCCTTGATGAACGAGCGGCTGCAGGAGTTTATTAACACCATGCCTGCCCAGTATTATTGGGTACACAAAAGATTTAAAGACCGTCCGCCGGGAGAGGTTCCCCCCTATTAAGCCGCTTGCTGTGGCGCTGCAGCCGGATGCGCCCAGTTCCATAACAGTTGCGCTACATCTTCAATGCCTTGGCGTTTGGTGGCAGAAAACAGTTTTACTTCGCCACCACCCGCTTGCAGCTTGGTAATTGAGAGCACTTTTGCAGCCTCACTGCGTGTGAGTTTGTCTGATTTGGTTAGTACCACCAAAAACTTCAGGCCTTCTTGCACTCGGGGTCGAATAACATCCAACAGAATCTCATCTAACTCGGTTAAACCCAAACGCGGGTCGCACATCAGCACGATTCCCTGTAAATTTTTACGGGTGACCAAATAGTTGGCCATCACTTGTTGCCAGCGAATTTTGTCTTGTTTAGGCACAGCAGCATAGCCATAGCCGGGCAAGTCGGTCAGTACCGCGTCCATGACACCTTGTTTGCCCAAAGAAAATAAATTAATGTGCTGGGTGCGCCCGGGTTTTTTAGAAGCAAATGCCAATTGTTTTTGTTGCGTTAATGTGTTGATACACGTGGATTTTCCTGCGTTAGAGCGCCCTACAAAAGCAATTTCCGGCACATCCAGTGCAGGTAAAAAGTGCAATTCGGGTGCTGTGGTCAGGAACCGTGCAGTGTGTAGCCATCCCATCGCAATGGTGGTTGGACTGACAGAAATTGGGTTTGTTGAAGTAGTAGTCATTGATTTAAGTTTGGAAACCCGTTGTGTCATTGTAGAATGGGCGTACATCTGAATTCATAACATAAGCCACCATGAAGTTGATTGCCCATTTATTTTTAGCCGCTGCAGCGTCCTTTTCGTTTTCTGCTCATGCAGAAGCACCCAAAACCGAGGCTGCAAGCCATAGTCCCGCTCCTCCAGCAAAACCTGATCTTGTCAGAGGCGAGGCCAGTTACACGGCTGTTTGCGCTGCATGCCATGGTGCCGATGGTAACTCCGGAACCCCCGCTAATCCCAAGTTGGCACAACAACACCCCGAATATTTGGTAAAACAATTGCACGAATTCAAATCCGGTAAGCGTAACAACGCGGTCATGTCCGGTTTTGCTTCTTCTTTGTCTGACCAAGACATGAAAAATATTTCCTATTGGTTAGCTTCCAAAAAATCAAAATTGGGCTTTGCCAAAGACAAAGAACTCGTTGCCTTAGGCGAGCGCATTTACCGCGGTGGCATTGCCGACCGCCAAGTGCCTGCCTGTGCGGGTTGTCATAGCCCTAACGGTGCGGGCATTCCTTCGCAGTACCCACGTCTGGGTGCTCAGCATGCAGACTACACTGTTACCCAGCTCACCGCTTTCCGCGATGGCGTACGAAAAAATAACCTGCAAATGACTCAGGTTGCTGCCAAGATGAACGACCGAGAAATAAAAGCTGTAGCAGACTACATAGCTGGCCTGCGTTAATTCTATTTACCCTCAAGTGGGCGGGCACATCTTGTGATGGCTCGCCCTTTTTGTTTTTTGTTCAGCCTAATTTCTTATGACAGACTCTACCCAAGGTCTTGAACTCAAGACGGGTTCCCGTGCCCTGCGTTCCATCGTAGAGCTTTTGTCGTCCATGCGCTTTGCAATATCACTTTTAACAGTGATATGCATTTCTTCGGTTATTGGCACCGTACTCAAGCAACGCGAGCCTTTGGGTAATTACATTAACCAGTTCGGACCCTTTTGGGCAGAGGTTTTTAACACCTTGGGTTTGTACAACGTGTACAGCGCATGGTGGTTTTTGCTCATATTGGCCTTTTTGGTGATAAGCACTTCTTTGTGCGTTGCGCGTAACACGCCCAAAATTTGGGCAGATTTGCAAACTTATAAAGAAAACATGCGCGCCCAAAGCTTGCAGGCGTTTGGACACCGGGCGCAAGCTGAACTCCAAGAAAATCCAGAACAATCAGCGCAGCGCATTGGCCAGATGCTGTCGGGTGGTGGGTGGAAGGTCAAGTTGCAGCCGCGTGAGACCGCGCAGGGCGTGGGCTGGATGGTGGCTGCCAAAGCAGGTGCAGCCAACAAGTTAGGTTATATTGCTGCACACAGTGCCATTGTTTTGGTGTGTGTAGGTGGTTTGCTGGATGGTGATTTGATTGTGCGGGCCCAAATGCTGTTCAATGGCAAAAATGTGTACAACGGCGCGGGTATGGTGTCTGATGTGCCGCAGCAGCATCGGCTGAGTGAGCGTAATCCTACGTTCCGAGGTAATTTGATGGTGGCAGAGGGAACCCAATCAAGCACCGCGATTCTCAACCAATCGGATGGCATTTTGTTACAAGAGTTGCCGTTTGCTATTGAACTTAAAAAATTCATTGTCGAGTATTACTCCACCGGCATGCCCAAGTTGTTCGCCAGTGACATCATTATTCATGATAAGGCTACTGGCGAAAAAGTGCCAGCGCGGGTGGAGGTCAACCATCCTGCCAGTTACCGCGGTATTGAAATTTACCAGTCCAGTTTTGATGACGGCGGATCCAGCGTAACCTTGAAAGCTACGCCACTGGATGGGCAGAGCAAACCATTCGACCTACAAGGTGTGGTGGGCAGCTCTGCACCGCTGGTACGCGGTCAGGAGCAGCTTACGGT
>CALPVM020000217.1 GCA_943327015.2 Akkermansia muciniphila | reverse complement strand
TCACCCCGAGCTATGCGCCGCGCTGGGCGAACTGGGCCACGATATCGCCTGCCACGGCCTGAAGTGGATCCACTACCAAAACATCGACGAGGCCACCGAGCGCGCGCACATGCAAACCGCCATGGAATCCATCGAACGCTTAACGGGCGAGCGACCATTGGGCTGGTCTACCGGACGCGACAGCCCGCGTACACGCCGCCTGGTGGCCGACTATGGAGGCTTTGACTACGACAGCGACTACTACGGCGACGACCTGCCGTTCTGGATGCAGGTGCAAAAAACCGATGGCAGCATCGTGCCGCAATTGATTGTGCCCTACACCCTGGACTGCAACGACATGCGCTTTGCTCTACCCCAAGGCTACTCGCATGCCGATCCGTTTTTTCAGTACCTGAAAGACACTTTTGACACACTTTATGCCGAAGGTGCCGAGCGCCCCGCCATGATGAGCGTGGGCATGCACTGCCGCTTGCTGGGGCGGCCGGGTCGGATGGTGGCTTTACAAAAATTTCTGGACTATATTGCCCAATATGACCGGGTGTGGGTGTGCCGCCGTATTGACATTGCCCGCCACTGGAAGGCCGTCCACCCCTACACACCAACCGGGGCTGCACCATGAACCTGCACTCGCAAAACGCCGCTGCCCTGCCACTGCTGCAATCCTTTAACAACGCCCCCGCAGAACAGGCACTTGCTATGCTACATGGCTTGTACGAACACTCACCATGGGTAGTGCAAGACGTGTTGCCACTGCGCCCATTTAAGTCGATAGCGCATTTGAAATACGCCTTGGCTAATGCAGTAAGTAATGCCAGCCGCGAGGCTCAATTGCAGTTGCTGCGCGCCCACCCGGAGCTTGCGGGCAAAGCCATGCAAAACCAAACCCTCACGGCAGAATCCACCCATGAGCAAAAGAGTGCAGGCTTAACCCATTGCACTGCAGAAGAACTGCAAACCATTGCCCAACTGAATCAACAGTACAGCAGCCGCTTTGGTTTTCCGTTTATTCTGGCTATTCGTGGGCCACGCGGTACCGGCCTTGGCAAACGCGACATTCTCAGCACTTTTGCCAGACGCTTGCACAACCCGCTAGAGTTTGAACTGCAAGAGTGCCTGCGCAACGTACACCGCATTGCCGAAATCCGCCTGAACGACAAGCTAGGCTACACCCCGGTGATAGGCCACCAGATTTGGGACTGGCATGAGGAACTCGCGCATCATACCGATGCAGGTTATGCCGAAGGTGGGCAGCTTACCGTTACCTACCTGACAGAAGCTCATCTTGCCTGTGCACGCCAAATTCAGTCCGACATGCTGCTCTGCGGGTGTGACGAAGCGTTTATTGACGCGGTAGGCAACGTGGTCGGGCGTTACCACGGACAAAACACCAATAGCCCGATGCTCATGACCGGCAGCCATTTTGATACCGTGCGCAATGCGGGCAAATACGACGGTCGGCTGGGTATTTACGTTCCACTAGCCTGCATTCAGGCGCTCTCCCAAGCCGGGCAACGGCTACCCTACGGGCTTGAACTAATAGCCTTTGCCGAAGAAGAAGGCCAGCGCTACAAAGCCACCTTTTTAGGCTCCAGCGCCATTACCGGGCATTTTCAAAATGCATGGCTAGAGCAACGAGATGCCGATGGTATTTCCATACGCAAGGCCATGGAACAAGCTGGTTTGAAGGTAGAGAATATCCCCACCATCAAGCGCCGCGCAAAAGACTATCTGGGTTTTGTAGAAGTGCACATCGAGCAAGGCCCGGTGCTTAATGAGCTCAACCTGCCGCTAGGCATTGTGACCTCTATTAACGCCAGTGCCCGCTACACGCTGGAGATTACCGGCATGGCCAGCCACGCCGGCACCACACCCATGAACCGACGCCGTGATGCTGCAGCCGCCGCCGCAGAAATTACACTGTTTGTAGAACAACGCGCTACCGCCGATGGCGACTCGGTGGGTACCGTAGGCATGCTGCAAGTGCCCAACGGCTCGGTCAACGTAGTGCCGGGGCGCTGCCAGATGAGTTTGGACTTGCGCGCACCTTCCAACGCACAGCGCGACGCATTGTTAGCTGATGTGCAACAGGCCATAGCCACCATCTGCAGCCGCCGTGGCTTGCAATACACCCTCACCCCCAGCATGCAAGCCAGCGCCGCCCCCAGTGCACCCGAATGGCAGCAACGCTGGGAGCAGGCGGTTGCCACCCTGGGCATTCCAGTGCACCGCTTGCCCAGTGGCGCCGGCCACGATGCCATGCAAATACACACCCTGCTGCCGCAGGCCATGCTGTTTGTACGCGGTCAAAACTCCGGCATCAGCCACAACCCGCTGGAATCGACCACCAGCGACGACATGCAACTGGCCGCAGAAAGCTTTGCCCTGTTGCTGCAGCAACTCGCAACAGAACACCCCCTAAGCACCTCCTCTAAGCCATGACACCCTACGACGCACTAGACCAGTGGATCGATGCCCATTTCGAGGCGCAAGTTCAATTTCTACAAGCACTGATTCAAGTACCCACCGACACCCCACCCGGCAACAATGCACCGCATGCCGAACGCACGGCAGAATTGCTGGCACAAATGGGCTTGCATGCTGAGAAGCACACTGTGCCCACCGAACAAGTGCAATCGGCTGGCCTGCAAAGCATTACCAACCTGATTGTGCGGCGCAGCTACGGCACTGGCCCAACCATTGCACTCAATGCCCATGGCGATGTAGTGCCCCCCGGCGAGGGCTGGACGCATGCCCCTTACGGCGGTGAGATTGACAACGGCAAAATATATGGCCGTGCGGCGGCGGTGAGTAAATCCGACTTTGCTACCTACACCTTTGCTGTGCGTGCGCTTGAATCTTTGGGGCTACCCTTGCACGGCGGCATTGAGCTCTTGTTTACCTACGACGAAGAGTTTGGCGGCGAACTCGGCCCCGGCTGGCTGCTCAAAAATAAACTTACCCGGCCCGACTTGATGATTGCTGCTGGTTTTTCGTATCAGGTCATCACCGCCCACAACGGCTGCCTTCAAATGCAAGTCACCGTACACGGCAAAATGGCGCATGCGGCTATACCAGAGTCAGGCGTAGATGCCTTGCAGGGCGCAGTGCAGATTTTGAACGCACTGTATTCCGAAAACATCCGCTATAAACAAATTAGCTCTGCCGTACCCGGCATTACCCACCCCTACTTAAATGTAGGCACCATAGAGGGTGGTACCAACACCAACGTCATTCCCGGTAAAGTTAGCTTTAAGTTTGACCGGCGCATGATTCCCGAAGAAAACCCGACTGAGGTCGAAGCCCACCTGCGCCACATCATGACGCAGACAGCGCAAACGATGCCCGGCATTAGCATTGACATCAAACGCATTTTGCTAGCCCATGCCCTGCAACCTTTGCCGGGCAACCAGCCTTTGGTGGAAGCCTTGCAACGCCATGCCAGCGCCCTGTTTGGCGAGTCCATTGCGGTGCAAGGCACGCCGCTGTATACCGATGTACGCCTGTTTGCCGAAGCGGGCATACCCGGCGTTATTTATGGTGCCGGCCCGCGCACGGTGCTGGAATCGCACGCCAAACGCGCCGACGAACGGCTGGAGCTTGAAGATCTGCGCTGCGCCACTAAGGTGTTAGCGCGCACCTTGCTGGACTTACTGCAATAAACTCTTATTTTTACTATGGCATGGCACGCACAGCTCGACCTTAACTACACCCATGAAGCCGGGCGCACCGTTGCACGCCACCAGCATACCGGGCCGTTGCGTATTTTGCAAAGCCTGTACCCCGAAGGGGATGTTATTTGCCACAACGTACTCATCCACCCACCCGGTGGGCTGGTGGGTGGCGACACGCTGGAACTTAACGTCAAGGTGGCACCCAGCAGCCACGCACTCATTACCACCCCGGGTGCTACCCGTTTTTACCGCTCTGCAGGCGAACAGGCAGTGCAACGCACCCGCATTACACTAGAAGCCGATGCGCGGCTGGAGTTGCTACCGCTGGAGGCCATTTGTTACAACCAGTGTCATGCGCTTAACCACCTGCAAATAGAGCTGCAACCAGGCGCAGAAATAATGGGTTGGGACATTACCTCGCTCGGCTTACCCAGTGCAGAGCAACCGTTTACCCAAGGCCAATTGCAACAACACATCGAGAT
>CALPVM020000216.1 GCA_943327015.2 Akkermansia muciniphila | reverse complement strand
TATCAAATATAGATGTTGATTGTGAGCCTTTGAAGATCAACGCCTATGCACCTGGTTTTAATGCCTTTAACAAGCAAGTACCGCTACGTTCGATTGATAGCTTGGCTATTGAGGGGCAGGTTAAAAGAGTTGATTTCCTGAAAATGGATATTGAGGGCTCAGAGATGCAGGCACTTACAGGTGCTTTGGGTAGTATCCGTAAATTTATGCCCAAGCTGGCAATTTCTCTGTACCACCGCCCCGATGATTTGTTTGAGATACCTTCGTTTATTCATTGGCATTTCCCTACTTACAAGATGTATTTAGGTCACTATACGATCCATAACGAAGAAACGGTTTTGTACTGCTCAAATTCCTAATTAAAAAGGCTCCGCATGCGGAGCCTTTTTAAGTTCTAAAGATATCAAAAGTTATTTTTGAGCCAAAACCCAACTAGCCAGTTTTTTAGAGTCAGCTTCGCTCACTTGTGGGTTAGCGGGCATTGGGATGGCACCCCAAGAGCCACTTCCACCCTTGATAATTTTAGTGGCCAGTTTGTCAACTGCAGCTTTGTCGCCCTTGTATTTGGCGGCTACGTCTTTGTAAGATGGGCCAACAATCTTTTTGTCTACGGCATGGCAGGCCATACAGTTTTTGGATTGGGCCAAGGCAAGGTCTGCAAATGCGGGAGCAGTGGAAAACAGTGCAGTTGCACTCAGAGCGCAGGTGATTAAAACGTGTTTCATATTTTTCCTTGCAGGTTGGTTTATATTCACAGTTTCTATTGTAGTAAAACTGGTGGTCACAGAGTGGCTATTTGTACCATTTAAGGAGTAAAAATGTATTTGTTGTTGTTGGGCGTTGCCATGGTAGTACTCAAGTACTTGGGTGTTAGTCCGTTTTTGGATTGGCCATGGTGGGTAGTGCTCGTTCCATTTGGCCTTGCGTTAGCTTGGTGGTCATGGGCTGATTCTTCGGGTTACACCAAGCGCAAGCAAATGGAACGCGAAAACAGAAAAAACAAAGAGCGCTTAGAGCGGCGCAAAGATGCCATTACAAACATGAACAGCAATACCGCCAATAAAAAACGCCGCTAAGGCGGCGTTTTGGCACAGGTGACTCGAACGCTTAATAATCGTCCAACACCGCGCCTCTGCTGGCAGTAGAGGCGTTAAAGGCAAATTTGGCTTGTACCCCACGGGTATAACGCGGTTGTGGTGCTACCCATTTTTCACGGCGGGCGGCGATCTCTTTGTGGTCTACGTTGAGTTCTAGCAGTAATTGGCGCGCATCAATGGTGATGGAGTCGCCTTCTTCAATGAGGGCAATAGTGCCACCCACAGCCGCTTCGGGTGCCACATGACCTACCACCATGCCCCAGGTGCCGCCGGAAAAGCGGCCATCGGTGATCAAGCCAACCGATTCACCCAAGCCTTGCCCGACCAAAGCACCGGTGGGTGCCAGCATTTCTGGCATGCCGGGCCCGCCCTTGGGGCCGAGGTAGCGTAACACCATCACGTCACCGGCCTTGATTTTGCCGTCCAAAATAGCTTTTAATGCAGATTGCTCGTCGTCAAATACGCGTGCAGGTCCGGTGATTGCAGGGTTTTTAAGGCCGGTAATTTTGGCTACTGCGCCTTCGGGCGATAAATTGCCTTTCAAAATAGCCAAATGCCCTTGGGCGTAAATCGGGTTACTTACAGGACGAATCACATCCTGATTTGCACGGGGGGTATCCGGTACATCTTTCAGTACTTCTGCAATGGTTTTACCGGAAATGGTTATGCAGTCGCCGTGCAGCAGTCCGGCGTTAAGCAACAATTTCATAACCTGTGGAATACCACCTGCACGGTGCAAGTCTACTGCCAAGTATTTGCCGCTGGGTTTCAGATCGCACAATACCGGAGTTCTTTGGCGCACGGTTTCAAAGTCGTCAATCGTCCACTCCACGCCTGCAGTGTGCGCAATGGCCAAAAAGTGCAGCACCGCATTGGTGGAACCACCTGTGGCCATAAGTACGGCGACGGCGTTTTCAATGGATTTGCGCGTCACAATGTCGCGTGGTTTGAGGTCTTTTTTAATGGCCTCAATAAGTACTTTGGCCGATTCTTTGGCAGAATTTTGCTTTTCGTCATGGGGGTTGGCCATGGTGCTGGAGTAGGGCAGGGAGATGCCTAGCGCCTCAAAAGCCGAACTCATGGTGTTGGCGGTGTACATGCCGCCGCAAGAGCCGGTGCCGGGGATGGCGCGGCGTTCAATTTCCAGCAGGTCGTGGTCGCTCATACGGCCAGCGGCGTTTTCGCCCACGGCTTCAAATACGCTCACAATATTCAGGTCTTTGCCTTGGTATTGACCAGGCAAAATGGTACCACCATAAACAAAAATAGAGGGTACATTGGCGCGTAGCATGCCCATCAGGCCGCCGGGCATGTTTTTGTCGCAGCCACCCACTACCAGAACGCCGTCCATCCATTGGCCTTGAACGCAGGTTTCAATGCAGTCAGAGATGACTTCGCGGCTCACCAAGGAGTATTTCATGCCTTCGGTACCCATGGCCATACCATCCGAGATGGTGGGTGTACCAAAAATTTGTGCGTTGCCGCCGGCTTCTTCAATACCTGCAACCGCTGCATCGGCCAGTTTTTGCAGGCCGGAGTTGCAGGGCGTAATGGTGCTGTGGCCATTGGCAACGCCCACCATGGGTTTTTTGAAGTCATCGGCTTGGTAGCCCATTCCATAAAACATGGACCGGTTGGGGGCGCGCGCTTTGCCCTCGGTAATATTTTTGCTGCGCGGATTCAGAATAACGGGCTTGGTGTCCATAGGTGTCAATCAAAGTAAAGCCCTAGGTGGGCAAAAACCTCTATTTTTACATGGCGCAGCCGGTTTTGAAAAAAAGTGTGGACAATTAGGGGTATGTTGATGCATCCTGAAATTAATCCTGTCGCCCTGCAATTAGGTCCTGTAGCCATCCATTGGTACGGCTTGACTTACCTCGTAGCCTTTGCTTTGTTTATGTTTTTGGGGCGGCAGCGTTTGCACCAAGAACCTTATGCATCACTCAGTAGATCAAATGCTTGGGCGTTCCGTGATGTGGAAGATATTTTGTTTTTAGGTGTCATGGGTGTGGTGCTGGGTGGGCGCATTGGCTACTGCATTTTTTACAAGCCAGAATATTATTTCTCTCACCCTTTAGAGGTGTTTGCTGTCTGGCAGGGCGGCATGAGTTTTCATGGCGGCTTGCTGGGCGTTATTGCGGCCATGGTGTGGTTTGCGTACTCCCGTAAAAAGTCGTTCTGGCAGGTGGCTGACTTTGTGGCTCCGTGCGTGCCAACGGGGCTGGCATCGGGGCGCGTCGGCAATTTTATTAATGGCGAACTATGGGGGCGTGTGGCTGATCCGTCGCTGCCTTGGGGCATGGTGTTTCGCGGGGCGGGTGATTTGCCTCGGCACCCATCGCAAATTTACCAGTTTTTGTTAGAAGGCATGCTGTTTTTTGTGTTGTTGTGGTGGTATGCCAGCACGGCGCCTAAACGCGGGCAAGTAGCGGCGGCATTTTTGCTGGGCTACGGCGTTTTTAGGTTTATTGCAGAGTTTTTTAGAGAGCCGGATGCCCATTTAGGCCTGTTGTCCTTGGGCATGAGCATGGGGCAGTGGCTGTGTGTACCTATGATCGCCGGTGGCATAGCGTTATGGCTGTGGTTTAACCGCCAGCCTTCTGATGCTGCGGTGCAAGCGCGCTAAAAATGTCCGATCAGGTCGATGTAAAGCGCCAAGGCGCCATTGCGGTTGTCACTTTGTGCCACGCGGGCAAGTTCAACGCCATGTCGCGTGCCATGTGGCTGGCGTTGAAAAATGTGTTTCAGCAAATCCAGAGTGATGCTGACATTCGTTGCGTAGTGGTTGCGGGTTTAGACGGGCATTTTTGCTCTGGGGGTGATATTTCGGAGTACCCCGGCTTTCGATTTGATGCGGCAGAGTTGCAGCATTTTCATGAGCAGGAAGTGTGGGGTGCTTTGCAGGCCATGCTCGATTGTGACGTGCCTATCATTGCCCATATTCAAGGTAATTGCATGGGGGCCGGGGTAGAAATTGCCAGCTGTTGCGATATTCGCCTTGCCGCTGACAATGCTAAATTTGGTGCCCCGATTGCGCGTTTGGGTTTTCCTATGGCGCCGCGTGAGGCTGCTTTGGTGGGCCAGGCTACCGGGCAAACAGTGGCACGTGCGATGTT
>CALPVM020000215.1 GCA_943327015.2 Akkermansia muciniphila | reverse complement strand
GTTAAAGCGGTAGTCGCCTTGCATAAACTGCTGATTGCTGATGTTGTGCGTGCTACCCAAAAAGCTGCCTACGTTGACCTGACCACCTGCGCCAATCAGCACACCGTTGGGGTTGAGCAGCCATACCTGTCCGTTGGCCAAGAGTGAGCCGTTGATCTGGCTGGCTTGGTTGCCGGTTACGCGGTTGAGCGCAATGGCCGAGGCGTTAGGCTGCACAAACTGCACCGTGTTGCCAGCGCCAATGGAGAAGCTATTCCAGTCAATAATGGCTTTTTGCGTGGCTTGGTGGATGGTGGTGAGGGCAGGGTTGTTTTGCACAATGCTGGCACTGCCCACCACCACCGTGCCCCCACTGGGGCTTTGGGCTAGGGCGTTTATTGCACCGCCAAGCAGCAAGGCTGCAGCCCCCCAGCGTCCGGATCGGGTAACGGAACCGGACTTACCTCTGCGTTGTGTCAGTTCAGACGCTACCACCCACGCGCCCAACCGCATACTCCAGACCAAGCTGTAGACGCGGTTCAGGCTGCCGGAGCGGTTCATGGGTTAGGAAGGAGGGGGTTTTAGTATCATGATGCAATTTAAGATTGTATACATATCAGTCCGATTGTTACTGCGTGTTTGTACTTATAAAGCTAACAACTTTACGAAATAATCAGTCAACCAATGTGCACGAACTGCAGCTAATTACTACAATGTAATTTTTGCCCCATGCCAACATTAGCTACCCATGCCCAAAGCTTGGGCTTTGGCACTTCAATTAAATTGATTGGCATGGAGTTGAGTAAGCCGCAACATTGTGGGGTTTGAAGTTGAACAAGTTTTATAGCTTTTTGAACCAACTGCTGGCCACCTTTTTTGCTTTGCTTACTTGCATCGCACCTGCTGGCGTATTAGCTGCGAATTCTGCGCCTTTATTGCCCTTGGATATGGTGAGTTTGTCAGACACCCACCATGACCAAAGTGTATCGCTCACACCTTTTTGGGAGGTTCTAGAAGACCCCGGCAACACACTCACCATTAACGATGTGAGCGGTGCCGACTATACCGATCGTTTTAAAAAACAAAACTCCATCACAGAAGCGCTTAGCTTTGGCTTTACCCAGTCCGCCTACTGGTTTCGGCTCAGGCTGGACAACCCCACCGACCAGACCCAAACCCGATTGCTGGAAATATCCAACTATGCACTGAGCTATATCGATTTTTATGCTCCCACTAAGGCTGGCAGTTACCAAGCCACCCAAACTGGGTCTGCTATGCCATTTTCCAGCCGTGCGGTAAAGAACCGGTTTTACGTTTTTCCTGTAGCAGTGCCGGCCCAAACCCAACAAGTAGTGTATTTGCGGGTTCAAGCACTGGATGGATTGGTTATTCCTGGTCGTTTATGGACAGAGCGTGGCTTTCAGGAACACAGCAAGCAAGACTACATGGTGCAAACGCTGTACTACGGCATGGTGATTGCCATGGTGTTGTTTAACCTGCTGTTGTTTGTTACTTTGCGCGACAGCATGTTTTTGCTGTATGTCACTTTTGAAGTGATATTTGCACTGGCGCTGGCTTCTTTTGGTGGATTGGCACATGAGTTTATTTGGCCACAGGCCAGCCACTGGGCCAATATTGCGCATTTTGTCGGTTGGTCTGGTACCGTTATTGCCCTAGGTTTATTCATAAAAGGCATGATGATCGAATGCTTTGATCGCACTTGGATAGCAACTTGGTACAAGCTGGTTATCTACTGCTGTTGCATAGGCATTGCTGGAATGCTTTTCGCAAAGGAAGTGTTTATATTTTTCTCGGTGGCTTTGAATGGCATTGGATCGTTAACCGCTATCGCAACATTCATATATGGAATACGACAAGGAAACCGTCCTGCCAAATTTTTATTCGCTGCTTTTCTGATTTTTTTTATTGGAGGGCTGTTAACGATACTCAGGGGTGTTGGAATTCTCCCAACCAATTTCTTGACGGTTAATTCTTGGCAAATCGGCTCCGCCCTGGAGATGATTACCCTTGCTTTGGCATTGGCCGACCGCTTTAACCAAATACGCAAAGAAAAAGCTGCCGACCAAGCTGCACTGCAACAACAACAAAACGAGGCACGTCTAGCACTGGTTGAGCAACAATCTCAACAAGCACAAAACGCTGCTTTGTTGGTTCAGACTGAATTAGCCCGCAAAGAAGCAGAATTGGCGCAAAAAGAAGTCGAATACGCCCAAACCCAGCTGCAGCAAGCTGACAAAATGGCTTCTCTTGGTCAGCTGGTGGCCAGTGTGACACACGAAATTAACACACCGATTGGCGCCATCAGCAGCAGCGGCCAAAGCATTACCGACGCACTGACCGATGTTGCGCAACTGCTACCGCCATTGTTTTTGAAACTTGATGAGCCTAGCAGCGAGTTATTGGTGCAAATGTTGTTGCAGACCAACCAACCCAAACCCGCCATGAGTACCCGTGAAGAACGCGCGCTGGTTAAAAGCACAACCGAGGCACTAGACCAAGCCGGGGTTGATAAGGCACGACAAAAAGCCACGTTGCTGGTGAACCTAAACGCCCAATCGGATATTGACAAGTACCTGCCGCTGCTGCAACACCCCCAAAGCGATGCCATTTTGGAGGCAGTACGCAATTTTGCATCGGCACAAGGCAATGCGCGCAATGTGAATGTGGCGGTTGAGCGGGTTACCAAAATTGTGAAAGCGCTCAAGTCTTTCTCGCACTTCAGTATTGGCACCGAAAAAATAGAAGCCAACCTAGTGGACGGTATGGAAACCGTGCTCACCATTTACCAAGGCCAGACCAGAGTGGGGGTAGAGGTTGTGCGCAATTACGACGATATTCCGATGTTGACTTGTTTTCCGGATGAGCTTAACCAAGTTTGGACCAACCTGATACACAACGCGTTGCATGCTATGAACCACGAGGGCACGCTCACGGTAGGCATCAAACAAGAAAACGGCCAAGCGGTGGTGAGCGTGGGCGATAGCGGCTGCGGCATTCCTGAAGACATTCGGGGCAAAATTTTTGATGTGTTTTTTACCACCAAACCCGCCGGTGTGGGCAGCGGCTTGGGGCTGGATATTGTGAAGAAAATTATCGAAAAACACCACGGCCGCATTGAGCTGCAATCTGAGGTGGGGGTGGGAACTACGTTTACGGTGTACTTGCCGTATAAGATGGTTGAAGCGGCAAAAGACAGCTAAATCGTATGCGCAGCCTGGTTTGGGTTAATCCAGCGTGTTGCTTTCTTGGTTATGGTGGCGTAGAATTGAGATATTAAAAATCGCAATAATGTGTTGAATAAATGCCATTATGGTTAAGATCGATCAGGACTTGTTGAAGCCGCTAGCAGCCAAGTACATCTGGTGGAAAACGCCAGAAGAAGCCGTGGTCATGCCTGATCGAGTGATTGCTCAGGTCATGAACATCGGAGACTATGCTGACGTTCAGGCACTAGTCTCTCATGTGGGAGATGAGGTGCTCCGCAAGGTCCTGACCCACGCAGAGGCGGGTCAATTCAATGAACGCTCTTGGGCTTATTGGCATTACCGACTTGGCCTGTCGAGTGTGGATCATGTTCCTGCCCTGCCTGTGCGGAGGTTTGCATGACTGGCAAATTCAGTCCTTGCCTAGACATTTTGCCTCCCTCCCAGAAACGTTTATGGCAGGAACTCAGAAATGCCCCGCTTCTAGGGTTCACGTTGTACGGGGGCACCGCAATTGCCCTGCGGCTTGGACACCGTGAATCAGTCGATTTCGACTTTTTCTCAGAAAAACCGCTTGATCGGGAAGCCATCAAAGCGGCTTTTCCGTTCATGGGGAAGTCAGAGACGCTTCAAGACAAGGGCAACACATGGGTTGTACTTGTTCCCTCGGGCAACCCCAAGGAAAAAGGCGTCAAAGTTTCTTTTTTTGGCACCATTGCTTTCGGACGAGTTGGGGAGCCGGACTTCACCGATGATGGTATTTTGCAGGTTGCCTCCTTTGCCGACTTGATGGCGACCAAGGTCAAGGTCGTGCTTCAACGTGCGGAGGCTAAGGATTATCGTGATGTGGCGGCAATGGTCGATGCTGACGTCAGTCTGTCACACGGACTCGCATCTGCTCGTCAGCTATTCGGGCCAAACTTCCAACCGAGCGAGAGCTTGAAGGCTTTGGTCTATTTCAACGATGGCGATTTGAATACCCTGACCACTAACGAGAAAAATACATTGATCGAAGCTGTGAAAGTGGTGCGCGATCTCCCTGAT
>CALPVM020000214.1 GCA_943327015.2 Akkermansia muciniphila | reverse complement strand
GTCATGGGGTGTTATTGTTACACCGAAAAAGCCTTGTTATAGGGATAAGCTTACATTCGCAGAGCGCGCCACAGCATAATAGGGACGTCCCACCAGCGCAGAGAAGGTCGTTTTTGCAGGGTGGCGTAGTGCATAGCCTCAATTTTGTCCAAAATACGTAGCCCGCCTTGCACTACCAAGCGCAGTTCCCACCCCGCCCGCCCTGGTACGCGGTGCACCAGTGCAGCTCCGCTGAGCATCAGCGCACGCGCAGACTGTGTGCAGCTTGCAATGAGTTGGTGCGTGGCTGGTGAGGCTTGTCGTTGTATCACTGCTTGAGGGGTAACACCATAGTAGGCGCATTCACTCAATGGCAGGTAGTAGCGCCCACGCGGAATATCCACACTTAAATCTTGCCAAAAGTTAATCAGTTGTAGAGCGCTGCAGATCGCGTCACTCTGTTTTAAAGACTGCGCTTCATGCACACCATACAGGTGCAGCATTAGCCTCCCAACGGGGTTGGCAGACCAGGCGCAGTAGTTCAGTAGTTCTACCTGCGTCGCATACCAAGCTGAATCGCGTGATTTTTCGGTATCTTGAATAAATGCTTTGAGCAAGTTTTCCAAGTCTTCCATCGGCAGTTGAAAATCAGCTATCGCTTTGCGTAACGGGTTAAACACAGCAACCCAGCGTGCATCTAACTCTGCATTGGCTTGGTAGGCTAAATGTAGTTGCTGTTTGTAGCCTTGCAGGTCTGCCAGGCGCTGTTCAGGCGTTGCATCGCCTTCATCGGCCAGGTCGTCAGCGGTACGTGCATAGTAGTAAATGGCGGTGATGGGTGCGCGTAAGTGTGACGGGCATAGCACCGAGGCAACAGGAAAATTTTCGTAATGGTCAATTCCACGGTTTGAGTCTGGCATATTGTGTATTGGTGTGGCTTGAATCAGGGAGCAGTGGTTTTTTTCTTAAAGTCGCACACATGGGCTACTGAGCACCTCCAGCACTCCGGACTACGGGCTTTGCAAACATAGCGCCCATGCAAAATAAGCCAGTGGTGGGCATCTAACAAAAAATCGGCAGGGATGCGCTTTAACAATTTAATCTCTACCTCTAGCGGAGTTTTTCCTGGCGCAAGTCCGGTACGGTTGCCCAGCCTAAAAATATGCGTATCTACCGCCATGGTGGGCTGTCCAAAAGCAGTGTTCAGCACCACATTGGCAGTTTTGCGTCCTACGCCTGGCAAAGCCTCAAGCTCTTCGCGGGTGCGCGGTACCTGCGAATTATGCTGACACACCAGTATCTGGCAGGTTGCCAGCAGATTTTTGGCTTTGCTGTGGTACAAACCAATGGTTTTGATGTGTTGTTCCAGTCCTTCAAGCCCCAAGTTAAGTATTTTTTGTGGAGTGTTAGCCAGGGCAAACAAGGTGCGTGTCGCTTTGTTTACACTCACATCGGTGGCTTGTGCCGAAAGCAGCACGGCAGTCAGCAACTCAAAATTAGAGCTGTATTCCAACTCTGTTTTGGGGTGCGGATTAGCGGCTTGCAGAATCGAAAAAAAGGTATGTATATTGGCTTTTTTCATGGGGCGTTAGGGGTTGGTGGCAATTATCCATGGTGGACGGAACTTGCTTGTGCAGAAGATGGATGCCCTGCATACAATATATCTTTTTGAAAGCCCTCTCCCATGCAATTTGCCGACCGTTTAAACAACGTAGAAACCTCCGCCATTCGTGAATTGTTCAAACTGTTGGGCAAGCCCGGCATTATCAGTTTTGCTGGTGGTTTTCCTGATCCGGCGCTGTTTGATGTGGATGGACTGCGTGAATCCACCGCTGCGGTGCTCGCCAACAACCCCGGCCCGGTGCTGCAGTACGGTGCCACCGAAGGTTATCCTGCCCTGCGCGAGGAGTTGAGCAAGCACATGCACACCAAAGGTGTTACGGTAGTGCCCGAAGGTTTGATAGTAACCACCGGCAGCCAGCAAGCGCTTGACCTGATTGGCAAAACCATGATCAGCCCCGGAGATAAGGTGATTGTGGAAGCGCCCACGTTCTTGGCTACCATTCAGTGTTTCAGGCTGTATGGCGCACACTTGATTGGTGCTCCCATTGATGCCAACGGTGTAGATGTAGACAAGCTTGAGCAACTGGTTGCAGAACATAAGCCAAAACTGATTTACCTGATTCCCACCTTTGGCAACCCCAGTGGCGCAACGCTAAGTTTAGAACGGCGTAAGCGCATCTTAGAGCTGGCTGCACGCACCCAAACCTTGGTGGTAGAAGACGACCCCTATGGTGAACTGTATTTTGACCAAGCCCCGCCGCCCAGCCTGCTGGCTTTGAGCGCAGAGGTAGAGGGTAGCCGCGAGTATTTGGCCTACTGCGGTAGTTTGAGCAAGATTCTCAGCCCGGGCCTGCGCGTGGGTTGGTTGATTGCGCCCGAAGCCTTGCTAGCGCGGGCCACCATGTGCAAACAGTTTAGCGATGCCCATACCAGCAACCTGACCCAGGCTACGGCGGCGCATTACCTCACGCTCAACCGTTTGGATGCAGCATTGGCACAGGTACGCACAACCTATGCGCAGCGTGCCAGCGTCATGGCAGACTCTTTGCGCATGGTGTTGGGTAGTGCCATAGACTTTAATCAGCCTCAGGGAGGAATGTTCTTTTGGGCGCGCTTAACGGGCGAAGGTGGCAAGCCATCCAACGCAGCAGCCTTTGCCAAGCGTGCCATCGATAAACTCGTGGCTTTTGTGCCCGGTACACCGTTCTATGCGCATGATGCTGACGCAGCCACTTTGCGCCTAAGTTTTGCAACGGCTGATGTGGCAAAAATTCAAGAAGGCGTGGCGCGTTTGGGGCAGGCGTTGTGAGGTAGTTATAAGTTATAACCCACCCATAGTACGTAACCCCTGATAACCCACATAAATGCCAATTAACAGCATAAGCACACCTGACAAATAAGGTGCTTTCGCAGCGTATTGGCTAAACCGGCTCGATTTGGCAGCCGCATGTTTTAAGCCTAGCGCTGCAACTGCTCCAGCTGCTACCATGGTAATAGCTAACCCAATGCTAAAGCCCAAAACCAATGTTGCACCCAATGCCACTTGTTTAACCTGAAGACACAGCAGCAATACAGTAATGGCAGCAGGGCAGGGTATCAACCCACCAGTTAAGCCAAAAAACATGATTTGCGCATTAGTGACCTGCTGGTTGGCAAAGCGCTCATCAATCTCTTTGGCGTGGGCGGCGGCATGGGCATCTAATGGAGCTTGAGTGGGTTGATGGTGATGATTGTCATGATGCGCATCCGGGTGTCCGTGCGCATGTTGATGAAAGCTCGCATTTTGCTGTTGCCAAGTGCGCCACACCATCCACAAAGCTACCCCAATGATGAGAACTGCAGACAAAATGTGAAAATAAGGCTCAGAGGTTTCAGATAAGCCATTTTGGCCGAAATACAGACCGACCATGGCAATAACCCAAACCACAGCAGTATGAGAAACCGTGGCAGACAAACCCAATAACACCGCTTGAGCCACAGTACCACGCACCGCAATAATAAAAGCGGCCATCATGGTTTTGGAGTGGCCCGGCTCCAGCCCATGCAGTGCTCCTAAAAATATAGCACTGGGCACCAGAAGCCAAGCATTGCCTTGTTGCAGCGCTTGAATAACATCCATAATGTTAATTTACTTTAAGCACCGCGTGTAATCACAGCGTCTTCAATTTTAAGTGCCAATTGAGCAATCGCCATACCAGCCGGACAGCCGGGCATGGTTTGCTTCAGCAATTGCCTGCGCATAATGGCTTGTCGTACCGATGGGTCAGCTGGAATATCTCCCATGTGTAGCAAACGTACAGGCTTGCCTTGGCCGGCAGGTACAAACCGATCCAGAACCTGTTGCAGCTGCACTGTAATGGCACGCCCATCCCCCAAACGCGCTGTTTGGTTAATGACCATGCGGATGGACTGACGTTTTTGCTGCCCCACCAGTACTTTGATGGTAGCGTAAGCATCGGTTAATGAGGTGGGCTCTGGTGTGGCCACCACCAACACCTCAGATGCTAACGACACTGCAAACAACACTACATCGGAAATGCCGGCGCCGGTGTCTAGCAAAACAACGTCGTAATGCGGCACCAGGCTTTTCATTACACGCATGAATTCTTCACGCACTTCAGGCGTGAGGCGCGAATACTCCACCATGCCCGAACCCGCAAGCAGTACCGAAAAGCCGCCAGGTGCACGAATAATGGCTTCTTCCAGCTT
>CALPVM020000213.1 GCA_943327015.2 Akkermansia muciniphila | reverse complement strand
GCCCGGTGCCCCGGCTCTTGCTCATTTTTTCGCTGTTCACGGTTAAAAAGCCATGCACAAAAATCGCATTCGGTGTTTTGCGACCGCTAAAGTGCAGCAGAGCTGGCCAAAACAGGGTATGAAAGGTAATGATGTCCTTGCCAATAAAGTGGTATTGCTCTGTGCCAGGTGCCTGCATAAAAGCATCAAAAGCTGCTATGCCTTCGGCTTGATTACCATTACTGCGCTTGATAAATAGGTTTTGCAAGGAGGCCAAGTAGCCAATCGGCGCATCGAGCCAGACATAAAAATATTTACCAGGTGCGTCAGGGATTTCAATGCCAAAGTAGGGTGCGTCGCGGCTGATGTCCCAATCGCCTAGTTCGCGTTTGCCAGTGTCGTCTGGTGTAAGCCATTCTTTAATTTTGTTCAGAACTTCGGGCTGCAAACGCCCAATAGTACCCGTCCACTGCTGCAAAAAGTCTACACAACGCGGGTCTGACAGGCTGAAAAAATAATGCTCAGATTGGCGCAGTACGGGTGTGGCGCCACTCAAGGCTGAATAGGGGTTTTTAAGTTCGGTGGGGCTGTACACCGCACCACATTGTTCGCAGTTGTCGCCGTACTGGTCTTTGGCACCGCACTTGGGGCATTCGCCCTTGATAAAGCGGTCTGGCAGGAACATGTTTTTTTCGGGGTCAAAAAACTGTTCAATGGTACGGGTAGCAATGAGTCCGGCGGCTTTTAGGTCGCGGTAAATTTGCTGTGCCAGAGCATGGTTTTCAGGGCCATCGGTGGAATGCCAGTTGTCAAAAGCAATATGAAAACCATCCAGATACGGCTGTCTGCCTGCGGCGATGCCTGCTACGTATTCTTGCGGAGTTTTACCTGCTTTTTGCGCCGCAATCATAATGGGCGCGCCATGACAGTCGTCAGCGCAGACAAAATGAACGGTGTGCCCGTGCATGCGTTGAAAACGCACCCAAATATCAGCCTGGATGTATTCCATGATATGGCCAATGTGGAAGTTGCCATTGGCGTAGGGCAGGGCGGTAGTAACGAATAATTGGCGTGACATGGGCAAGCAATTCAGATAGAAAAGCGTTCCATTTTAAACGCCTAGCGGCTTTACGCTGCGTTTAATGCTTTGCGTATGGCTAATTAGTCCGCAGAACTTGATTTTTTAGATGCTTTGGTGCGTGGCTTTTGTGTTTTTGGGCTGGTTTTAACGGGTTCTACCCATCCAAAAAAGTTGCAAATCTCCTGCTTTTGCCTCTGTGCATCCGCATAGCCCAGCTCCATAAGCTCGCTGGTGTAGCTGGCCTCAAATAAAAGGTAGCTAGCAAAGGCGGATCCCTTGACGTCGTTTTTGTCGGCGCTAACCCCTACGCTACCCAGCATGTTGCGCACGGCATGGGGTAAATCGGCAATGTGGCGGGAGGCGATCGTATCCAAGCGCTGACTAGGTGCAATCACCAATAGTTCAATCGGGCGCAGATTGCTTTTTTGGCGTGCTTCTTCTGGCACCAACTGAATCGTTTGGTTAATGCGTGTCATGCGCTCAATATCGACCGCGAGCGAATCCAGAAAAATATTGGACAGTGCATGGCCCGCAATCTGAGCCATGGAGGGATAGGTGTGCTTGGTGTAAGAGGGCGTTTCGTTTTTGGGTTCGTGCATTCTGCCTGCTCCTACTACCAATATACGCTCAGCACCCAAATGGATGGCGGGTGAAATAGGGGCGCTATGGCGCATGGAGCCGTCGCCAAAAAATTCGGGGTGTCCATTGATTTCAAGCTTGGTGGCCGGAAAAATGAATGGAATGGCAGAAGATGCCAACAAGTGTGCGTGCGTTATTTGCCCCGGCACAGCCAAACGGTGCGAGCGAACCCAAGGTATTAAATGTTTATGACCTTGGTAGAACGTAACGTGTTCGCCGGAGCTGTAGCTGGATGCTGTTACTGCCAGCGCTTGCATATGCCCTCTGCGAATCAAGTGCGGCAAGCGCTTGAGGGGAACCAGACGTGTAAGCAACGGACCGAGAGGCGAATTGTCCAGCAATGAGCGTGGTTTTTGTACTTGCAACTTGGCAGCCACCCATCCCAATGACAATAAGGACAACCAAGACGCACCCGTGCGCATGACACTCAAATGGTCAGATCGGTATACCTGATGCGCTTGGAAGTTACGCCAAGTTTGCGCAATAGTGCGAACCGTACCGTCAAAATCATCTGCGCCGCAAGCCAAAGCAGAGGCATTGACAGCACCCGCCGAGGTGCCGGTGATAATGGGAAACGGGTTGGCAGTGCCGCCTTGGCCGCAAGCAATGCGAATATCAGAAATAGCCTCCAGAACCCCTACCTGGTAGGCAGCGCGTGCGCCACCCCCGGTAAGTAACAGACCGGTGTGGTTGGTGTGTGGTGTATTGCTGTTCATGGCTTCTATTATGAAAGCGATGTGTAGCATTAATCAATAGAAATGGCAGTATTAACCCTAGGAACTCCCATTTATGCACGGTCTTTACAGCTTAGGTAGACTCTCATGTTCAGGAATTTGAATATGAGCTTAAACATGAGCACTACCAAGCATAAAATTTTAGACACTTTACCAGCCCTCATAGACCCCCATACAGGCCAGCCTTTCGCCCGCGGCAAAGGGGTAAAAAACCTCGAAATTCAGGGTGGGGTAGTGCAGTTGGAGCTGGAGCTAGGCTACCCGGCACAAAGCCAGCACGCAGCATTGTCTGAGCTGGTTCGTGGTGCGCTCTTAAAACTAGATGGATTAACCCATGTAGAAGTGCGTTTTTCACTTCAGGTAAGTGCCCATGCTGTGCAGCGTGGTGTGCAGCTATTGTCCGGAATTAAAAACATTGTGGCAGTTGCATCCGGCAAAGGAGGGGTGGGTAAAAGCACCACAGCAGCCAATTTGGCACTGGCTTTGGCTGCCGAGGGCGCGAGCGTGGGGCTGCTGGATGCCGATATTTATGGCCCCAGCATGCCGATGATGATGGGTATTAGCGGCAGGCCTGAGAGTGAAGATGGCAAAACCATGGAGCCAATGCGTAACTATGGCGTGCAGGTCATGTCGATTGGTTTTTTAGTGGATGCGGATCAAGCGATGGTTTGGCGCGGCCCCATGGCTACGCAAGCACTAGACCAACTGCTGCGGCAAACCCGTTGGCAAGATCTGGATTATTTGATTGTAGATATGCCGCCTGGCACGGGAGATATTCAACTTACCCTCTCGCAGCGGGTGCCCATGACCGGCGCCGTGGTGGTGACCACACCGCAGGATATTGCTCTGCTGGATGCCGTGAAGGGCATCAACATGTTTGAAAAAGTAGGCGTGCCCATTTTGGGTATTGTAGAAAACATGGCGGTGCATGTGTGTAGCCAGTGTGGTCATGCGGAGCATATATTTGGCAACGAGGGTGGCAAAAAATTGGCACAGCAAAAAGGGGTTGATTATTTGGGCGCCATGCCGCTGGCATTACAAATCAGGGAGCAGGCCGATAGCGGCAAGCCTACCGTGGTTGCAGACCCAGAGGGAGAATTGGCTACGCAGTATTTAGCCTTGGCGCGCAAGGTGGCAGCAGCAATAGCCAATAAAAACAAAGACTTTACGGCTAAATTTCCTACTATTACCATCAGTAAAAACACGTGATACCGGGCACCAGCATGCAACTCTCTTTTTGGCGTTTAGGTTGGCGGACTTTATGGCGCGATATGCGCTCCGGCGATTTGCGTCTGGTGGTGGTTGCAATTACTTTGGCCGTAGCAGCGCTTACTGCTGTCAGCTTTTTTGCAGATCGCATTCAGGGTGGTTTGCAGCGGGATGCACGTCAGCTATTGGGGGGGGATGCCGTAGTGGCATCTGACAACCAACCACCACCTACTTTTGCCCGTCAAGCTTCACAGCTTGGCTTAAAAGCAGCATTGACCTTAACCTTTCCCACCATGGCCAGAGCTACTGATGCGCAAGGTGGCGTAGCCAAACTGGTTGCGCTAAAAGTAGTAGAACCGGGCTACCCCTTGCGTGGCGCTTTGCAAATTGCACCAACCATGGATGCACCAGCCCAGATAACCCGAGGAGTGCCAGAGCCGGGGCAGGTGTGGGTTGAAGCAGCATTGCTCGATGCCTTGGGGCTGCAGGTGGGTGATGTTTTGTTACTGGGGGACAGCCGTTTGACCATTGGTGCAGTTCTAAAGATGGAACCGGACAGAGGTGCAGGATTCATGAACTTTGCACCGCGCGTGATGCTGCACAGAGTGGATGTAGAGGCTACCGGCCTGATACAGCCTGCCAG
>CALPVM020000212.1 GCA_943327015.2 Akkermansia muciniphila | reverse complement strand
CAAGCAAACAGCAGGTTGCTGGCAGCACTCAGAATAGAGCCAAGCATCAACACTCGCATAACACCAAAACGTAAGGCCATGGCTCCACCCACAAAGGCACCAACCAAAGTCATGATGACGCCATAGACCTTGGTAACGGTGGCTACTTCGTCTTTGGTAAACCCCATGTCTACATAAAATGGATTGGCCATA
This sequence comes from Akkermansia muciniphila, assembly GCA_943327015.2. Lineage (GTDB taxonomy): Bacteria > Pseudomonadota > Gammaproteobacteria > Burkholderiales > Burkholderiaceae_C > Allorhodoferax. The sequence goes on along the minus strand of CALPVM020000212.1, from coordinate 4,119 downwards.
ATGCCCATAACCACATCGCTGATGCGGTAGGTGGCAATAAGCGCCAAAATGAGGGCGGCATGCCAGTGGTAGCGTTGTATGAAGTCAGCAAAGGGTTCGACCAGAGCGCTTTTGAACCAAGCCCCCATATTTTTTGCCGGTGGCAGAATGCGGTGGGCGGGCTCGGGCGACAACAATACAGTTAAAACGCCCGGTAGCATGCTGAAGGCCATAATCAGATACGCAGTTTGCCAAGCGGCGTGTTGGTAGACGGGTGTGCCGCCATTGCCAACCGGTGACTCTGCCCAAGCGGCAATCCAGAGCGCTCCAGCGCCGGCCCAGATCATGGCAAAACGGTAACCGGCTTGGTAGGTGGCAGCAAGTGCGGCCTGATGCTGTGTGTCGGCCGATTCAATGCGGTAAGCATCCAGCGCAATATCTTGGGTGGCAGAGCCAAAAGCAACAGCAATGGCGCACCACACTACAGGAGCGAGTGATGCTTGGGGGTCGGTAAAGGCCATGGTTACCAGTGCTGTCATAATCACAAATTGTGACAACAACAGCCAGCTGCGTCTGCGCCCGAGCCAGCGGGTGAGTAAGGGTAATGGCATCCGGTCTACCAAAGGCGACCAAACCCATTTAAAACCATAGGCTAAACCCACCCAGCTTAAAAAACCGATGGTGGTGCGGTCAATACCGGCTTCGCGCAGCCAAAAACTGAGGGTTCCAAAAACCAGTAACAGTGGCAGTCCCGCAGAAAACCCCAGCAGCAGCATGCGCAGGGAAGCGGGTTCCAGGTAGACTTTAAGGGTGGTGCCCCAACTTGGGAGCGGGGTATCAGGGGTAGAGGGCGGCACTGGGCTTGTCATGCTTGAATAATAACCCGCTGGCGGGTACATTGCGTTATGCGTTTAATACACTTTTACATTATGAGCAAACTGACCCATCAACGTAAATCATGGTTTGTTGCCTTGCTGGCTGCCAGCATGTTGATGCCGGTGTGGGCACGCGACGGGGTGGAGGTAGGCGGTAACTCAGCATTTACTAAACTTGTGCCGGCCGAGCAGGTGGAGCAGTCTGCTGCCAAGCAATACGAGCAAATGATGGAGGAGGCGCAAAGCAAAGGCGCTCTGCTACCAAATAACCATGCACAAGTAAAACGTTTACGCGCCATTGCACGCAAAATTATTCCGTACTCTTATGAGTGGAATCCACGTGCCCGTAGCTGGAAGTGGGAGGTAAACCTGATCGCCTCCAATCAGATTAATGCGTTTTGTATGCCTGGCGGCAAGATTGCTTTTTATACCGGCTTAGTAGAAAAGCTCAAACTTACCGATGATGAGGTGGCCATGATTATGGGGCATGAAATAGCCCATGCCTTGCGCGAGCACGCACGCGAGAGAATGGGTAAAAATGCAGCAACAGGTATGGGTGCTAATTTGCTGAGTCAGGTGTTGGGCTTGGGTCAGATCGGTCAAACGGTAACTAGTTATGGCGCTCAGTTGTTAACTTTGAAGTTTGGTCGGGAAGATGAGTCAGAGGCCGACTTGGTGGGCATGGAGTTGTCAGCACGTGCCGGATATGACCCCCGCGCAGGCGTGAGTTTGTGGCGCAAAATGAGTGAAGCCAACCGATCGGCTCCACCCCAATGGTTGTCTACCCACCCTTCGGGTAAAACACGCATTACCGACATAGAGTCCAACTTGCCCAAGGTGTTGCCACTGTATGATCGATCGAAGTAAAGCCGTTAGCTGGAACAAGGAAAAACTTTGGTAACCGTTGCTCGTTTTTTTAGCTGTTTGTTGCTGCTGTGGCTGCTTGTAGGCTGCAGCAAAATCAGCACGCCATCTAAGGATGGGGTGCTGGTGTTTGGCATGGTAAAAGAACCTGTGATACAGCACTACGATGGCACGCCCACCGAGGGCTTTACGCAGGAGCTGGCTGGCATGCTGGCGAACACTTTAAAGGTGCCGTTGAAAATTCTGATTGCTAAAGATTATGAAGAACTGGAGCAATGGGCACTAGAAGGTAAAGTACACGTTGCTGCGTATTTGAACACGGACGCTGAAAATAACGATTTGCTGCAGTTAGAGCCGATTGGTGTGCGCCCATTGTGGTTGGTGCAAATGGGTGATGAGCCGCCACCAAAAAAACTGAAAGACTTGCATGACCTCGAAATACATACTCCGGTAGGGTCTGCCGCGGCGGCAGCACTTAAAAAGCTCGCGCCCCAAGTGGTGCCGCGCATTATGGAGTTGCATCAGCACGACGAGATGGACATTTTTGAGGACATGGTGCAGGGCAAAACACGGTTTGCGGCGGTGGATGAGCTGTACATGCAATACGCCTCTAATACCTACCCTGAATTGCAGCCGGTGCTTAAAATTCCGGGGAATCGTACCTTTGCATGGGCAGTACATACCAAGGCGGGTAAGGCATTTGCAGCACAAGTGAACGAATTTTTGCATGCAGTGCAAAACGATGGCCGTTTGGCTAAATTGCGCGATACCTACTTTGGTTATATTCAAAGGTTGGATACTGCGGGGGCGCAAAACTTTATTGCAGATGTAGCCAGCAAATTGCCACGCTACAAAAAATTATTTTACAAAGCACAAGAATTAACCGGGATTGACTGGCGCCAGTTGGCAGCATTGGCGTACCAGGAGTCGAAGTGGGATCCATTGGCAACGTCTCCCACCGGGGTGCGTGGCATGATGATGCTGACCGAAGGCACCGCCAAAGCAGTGGGCATAGAAGACCGCCTAAATGCAGAGCAAAGCATTATGGGGGGCTCGCGTTATTTGCTGGACTTAATGAAGGGCATGCCCGCCACCGCAAAACAACCCGATCGTTTGTGGTTAGGTTTGGCAGCCTACAACGTGGGCCCCGGACATGTGCAAACCGGGCGCAAGCTGGCAAAGAAGTTGAAGAAAAACCCCGATTCGTGGTTTGACATGAAAAAGGTATTGCCGCTGTTGGCGCGGCCTGCTTATTACTCTCAGTTTAAAACCGGGCGTTGCAGGGGCGGAGAGGCTGTGATTCTGGTAGAAAACGTGCGCAGCTATTATGGTATTTTGGCAAATATGGAGCCTGCATATGAGCCGGCCAAGCAGATTAAAAAAGCCAAGCCCACAAAGCGCATGGCCAGGAAGGGGTTGAAGCGTAAGAAGTAGTGCTGCTAGTGATCGGAAAATATGGACTCTCTTTGCATGCCATGTTTAATGCCCTGCAGCATGCCACGCTGGACGGCAAGTCTTTTCTTCGCCGTCTTTCCAGGTGACCTGCACAAGGGCGTCGGCAAAGCACAGCTCAAGGACTTCACTGCTAATATAAAGTAGAGATAGAATTCATTTAGACTTTTAATATGCGGTACTAGACCATGAATACAGCCACACTCGATTCAAGAATTTTTGAATTTGAAACCAAGGAACAGTTATCCAGCTATGACAAATGGTTTTGCGCCAAAGTACAAGAAGCCATAGATGACCCACGCCCAGGGATTGCGCATGACCAGGTAATAGCGGAAATGGATGCACTGATTGACCAAATTGAAGCAGGAAAAAAGGACTGATGCTGCCGATTATCTGGAAAATAAGTGCCCGATCTGACCTTGCTTATATTATTGAATACATCGCGCAAAGGGATATACCGGCTGCACGCAGAATGCGTAAACGCTTGCAAGAAGCAGTTTTACCTGTTGCAGAGCATCCTTACCTGTATCGACAAAGCGATAGATATGCTGGATGCCGTGAAATTGTTGCACATCCAAATTACATCGTTGTTTACCGGGTTGAGCGCGAATCCGTCACCATATTGCGTGTATTACATTCTCGCCAGCAATATCCTTGATGATTAACTTGAGACAACCCTAGAAAAATCCATTAAGCCGACTTACGGGGCTATGTTGCTCGTGCAGATACCTTACATACATGGGGCACTCATGCTAGCAAACCTTAACTCGGCGCTCGGTGCTGGCGTTCTCTTCGGGGGGTGAGGAGCCCGTGTCGGACGAAGGCTATGACAACCACTCCATTTTTGCATGGAATTTGATCAAGTCGTTAAAAAACATGAAAGCCGAGACCCAGGGCTTGCAACTGCACGCCTTGATTAAAGAAGCAGTGTCTAAGACTTTCCGCAAGT
>CALPVM020000211.1 GCA_943327015.2 Akkermansia muciniphila | reverse complement strand
CGCCCCCCGTAGCAAAATGCATTTTTGCGGAACCACCCATCTTGTAGCCGCCCGCGTTACCCATCTTAACATCACCGGTAGGTGCGGAATTTGTATCAGCGTGCGCGGTACTGACTTTGGTAGTTTTACCAGTCATGGTCTTGATGATACCGCCGTTTTTGAAACCGCCTTGACCATCCACCACACCCCCGGTTTTGTAACCACCGGGTTTTGTGCTTTTGGCAATGCCACCAGTCTTCAGCCCTTTATGAGCTTTGGACGCTGGCATTCCCTCGTGCATGGACAGCTTTTTGCCCACACCCTTGATGGCTTTCATCTCGGATTTGTGCATAGCTGGAGACTCAACTTCCCCACCCTTTTTCATCGGAGCGGTAGGAGGCATAGCAGCGGGAGGCATTGCTTCCGGAGGCATAGCAGCGCGACGACGCATCATCTTCTTTGCAGCCATTGCTCGCGCAGCAGCAGGGTTTCCCATTGGGGTAACCATTGGAGTATTACCCGCCAGTGCACCCATTACGCCACCATCCATCTTTTTCACAGGCTTTTTACCGCTCATCTTCGCGACGCCGTCTTTTTTCATGCGTTCGAAGTTGGCAGAACCGCCCGTTTTCAGATGCAGGGTAACGCTAGGCTCTGTGGTCTCCATCTTCACCATTGGCTTGAATTGACCCATGATGTGTGCCTCAGACTTTCTGAGCATACACAACAGTCAAGCGAATTATCGCTTGCGTCGTGCTGATCGTGCCGTTAGGGTCAGCGGTGATAACCACAGACTGATTGGTACTAACATCCGCCATAGCTGCCAGCTGCGCTGCCGTGAAGGACAGCGCTACCCGACCGCCAGCAAAGACGTTCGTAGCGGACAGGTACTGCGTTCCAGCAGCAGCTGTGCCAATCGTCACCGGAATTGTGGTGGCGGTTCCACCACCTACGACTTCGTCCTGAACCACATCAACATTGAAGTTGATGATTTGGGAGTAAGCCGGAATGGTGATAGTCGCGCTTGTAGCTGTGCCCGCTGCGGCAGTGGTCACAGTTGTGGTCTGCGATACTACGACGAAACCACCATCGGTGGTGTCAGTCAGCGCATCAGAGCCAGTACGCAGGGTAGAACCGAAATAGGTTTGTGCCATTGTCTTTCTCCTTGTGGTGTGGGGGCCGAAGCCCCCACAAATGGTTTAGACGCCGGGGGTACCGTACATCGTACGCGGATCGGTGAAGCCGACGTCGTAACGCTCGGTCGCCTTGTAGCGCATCGAGTCGGTTTCGAAATCGCCTTCCATGGTCTTCTCCAGCGCACGGCGCATCAAGAGCTTCATGCCCTCAGGAGCGTCGGTCTGGACCCACCATGCGTTCGCGTTGGTCAGACGGGACAGGACAGCGGCACCCTCGTCGAGCAAGCCAATAGACTTGACCGGGTTGATGTCGTTGTTCGCAGTACCAGCACGCAACACCGACTTGAGCAGCACTTCGGCTTGGAAGACGTTGCCGGGGGCGACCACCAATTGGCGGGGCACCAGACGGATCTTTTTGCCGTTGTTGTCCACAGCCTGACGGATCTGGATCAACATTTGCTCAAGAGAGGTTTGCGAGAGGTTAGCGGCGGTGGACAGCAAGTTGCTGAACGTACCGTTAACGATCGGGTGCGAAGCGCTGTTCAACTGCACGCCGTCACCACCGGGGAAACTAGAGTTGAAAGCGCGGTTCAGCACGTTGGCCGACAGCGTTTCTTTAGTCTCGATCAGTGACTGGGCGAGGTGTTTTGCATACACTTGACCGATACGGATGTGGTCGCCGTCTTCCACAAGCACTTTGGTCAGAGCGAAAGCCAGACCGTAGACGTTGTAAACGTAACGCTTGAGGAAGAGCACGCCGCCCTGCTGATAGGTGACCGGAGTACCATCAGGCAGTTGGGGGGCCGCGCCGAAACCGTACAAGACGGGCTCTTCGTGGTAGTTACGTGGAATACCGTTTTCCTCGCGGAAAACACGGGACCATTCATCTTTACGTTGTTCGTACACGCCATCGAAGCACTCGTTGAGGATAGGCTCAACGATTGACCGAAAGTCCGTACTGCGCATTGGAGCAGCCATGATTTACCCCTTTATTAGATGGCGTTAACGGACGCGTTGTATTGCGACTCGTTAATGGTTGCCCGCACAATCGTGTACGTATCGCCCCAAGCATTGTCGGGGTAAGGAGCCAAATCAACAATACGCATTTGTGCGCTTGCGCCGGAGCCAACCAAAGTGGTGGACAGCGTGCATTGCGACAAACCAGTAGTGTTAGAACCAGCGGTGGTGTTGCTCAAATCGGCTTGATCGCCAATCGAAGTCTGGGCCAGCGAGCCATCGGCCTGAATTTCATAAACGATATTGGGATCGTTGTAGAAATAGGCCACGCACGAACCCGTTTGGTACGCGGTATTCGCGGGCCAGTAGTTCGAGACGCGGCGACGACCGGTGGTATCGGTCCACTCCACGCCAGCGAAAGCGCCTTGGAATGCATCCCCGGCGGCAGCAACGACCAACACGCCGCTCGTATTGAGCTTGACCGGTTGGCCTTTCAAGATGTCGGTGTTATAGGCCGACGCAATACCGCCAGCCAGCGCTTGAGCACGATCCAAACCGGAGGGGTGGAAAGCGGGGCGCAGACCGAACGGAGCATTTGTAGCAGACATAGTCTTTTCTCCAAAAGTGTTCGAAATCCGTCAGGTGAATACCGGAACGGGCATGGGTTGATCAAGCTGATTCAATCCTTCCCCTTCCACCATACCGAGCGATCGACCCTTGCTGTCCCTAGGTCCCATGTTTTCAAGTTGAACCCGGATTTTGTCGGATTCGTCCTGAGGGGCGTAGTGGTGCAGTTCCTCCATGATCTGTTGGTACAGATCGAGTGGAATCTTGTACAGCAGCATCTCGTTGCACGCCACATATCCAGCCTGTTCGCCAGCTTTAACTTTGTAGTTTTCAAAGCCCGGAACTTCGTCGATAGTGACAGGGGTGTAACCCATGCGGAGACGTTTGTGGATCGGATCGTACCCGTTGGTGGTAGAGAGCCAGATCAAATGATAGCCCGCGATATCGGGCGGCTTGGGGAGTGATTCTTGAATCCACTCGTTCCGGAACATTCTGCGACGCTCCTGTTGACTAACTAACTCATCACTGGCGGCTCTACGGTCCTGCGTTGCGCGGGACTCACGCCCACCAGCTTGAAGATCTTTTTTGAGGCGGTCGTCTTTCATTTCAACTCCTGTTAGCGTTTAGACGGTCATATTCTGCGTACCTGCGAATCATTTTGTTGCGTTCGGTGATGTTGTCCCACCGACCCGAATCTTTGATCGCTTTGACACGCTCAGGCGATACGCGAAACTCCGAAGCCTTCGAGTAGCTTTGAGATTCCCGACCTGACCCTGTAACTGCCATCTTTGGCCTTCGTGTTGTAGATGACGACCTCTCGTCACTGCCCGCATTATAACGGTGTGGCAAATATTTTGTCAATCTATTGTCTAACTCTTCCCAGTAATCCTCGCTTGTCGGGTCCCAGCCCTCCTCCACGAGCGATTCGTCGATCTTGACCGCCACGCGACTGTCGGTATCCCCTCCATTGGGGTCGTACCAATCGTTTCGCGCCATCCAATTGCCCGCTAGCCTTTTCAGCTTTGGGTCTGCCGCTTTGGGCATTGCCGGAGATGCGGGTTGAGCAACAGCTTTTTTCTTTAGCGATTCCAGCGATTCGACTTGGCGTCGTGCGTCGTACCAAGCCTCCTGCGCTTCGGCCAGCCCGGTGCCATCGGCCATCTCGGTCGACTCTTTGATCTTCATCTTCGCGTATTGCAGCCGCACGTGGGCGTCTTCAATGGATTTGTCGATCCGAGCAATGTCAGCACCCGCCGTTCGCTTTTCCAAAACTGCCAGCCGTTCGGCCATCTGGTCGTTTTGGCGCTTCAGCGTATTGATCAGCTGGTTGCTTTCGCTAATCCTGGCCTTCTGGAGCTTCTTTTTGAGGTTCCGCTCCTCCCGACGAGCCACTCGAATCGCTTCTCGTGCAGGATCGGGGTCCGGCGTATTGTCTTGACCACCATCGTGGTCGTCATCAGCATCGTCCGATGATTCTGGGCGGTCATCGCGACCTTCTGGCATGGTTTGAGGCATTTCGCTCTGCGGTAAAACCACAGTCGCGGACCCGTCCGTGCTTTCCGATACCTGCAACTCCGCTTTATCTGTAGTATTCATAGGAACGCCTTCACTTTCAGGGGGTCACCAGTAACTTTTGCAATTACTTCGTGATCGTTAAAAATGCTAAACAGCGCGTT
>CALPVM020000210.1 GCA_943327015.2 Akkermansia muciniphila | reverse complement strand
GGCCCGGTAATGGACAGACTTCAAAACACCCGTTTTATACAAACTCGTACCGGAAAAGTGTTTTTAACCCACTTTCCGGCCTTTAAAGAATTAGCTCCTGCCACCAGTTATGCATTAACACCAAAACAGGAGCAGACATGAGCGAAAAGCAAATTACCGTGACCTTGCGCCAGCAGCATGATTACCGCTTTGACATCCATTTTGACGATGCCATGCCCGTACTTACCTCGGATGAACCGGCGCCGCTGGGCACCGGGCTCGGCCCCTCACCCGTGCAACTGCTGGCGGCAGCAGTAGGCAACTGCCTGAGTGATTCGCTTTTATTTGCGCTGCGCAAGTTCAAACAGCAACCCGATCCGATGCACTGCACCGTCGAAGCCGAAGTAGGCCGTAACCCGGAAGGTCGGATGCGCGTTCTGCACATGAAAGCACGCTTGCAACTGGGTGTGCCTGCCGCGTCCTTGGAGCATTTAGATCGGGTACTTAGCCAATTTGAAGCATTTTGTACGGTCACGCAAAGCGTAGGGCAAGGTATTCCCATTTCTATTGCGGTGCTGGACTCTACCGGCGCTGTGCTCAAGGAGTAAGCCATGACTGTTCATATCGTATGCCCCGCTTGTAACGGTACCAACCGCGTACCCGCCGACAAAATGCACGCCGAACTTAACTGCGGCAAATGCCACCAAGCGCTGTTTAACCAGCACCCAGTTGCGCTGGATGGACAGGCTTTACAGCGGCAAATCCATTACAGCGATGTACCGGTAGTGGTGGATTTTTGGGCCCCTTGGTGTGGTCCCTGCCGCACAATGGCACCCGAATTTGAAAAAGTATGCGCCCAGTTGGAGCCGCGGGCCCGCTTTGCCAAGGTGGATACCGAAGCGCATCAGGATGTGGGGGCGCAGTACCAAATTCGCAGCATTCCGACGTTGGCTATCTTTAAGGCCGGACGCGAGGTGGCGCGCATGTCTGGTGCGCGCTCCGCACGCGATTTGGCGCTGTGGATTCAACCGCACCTCTAGCCCAGTGACTTTGCTGGCGGATTCAAGCACTAGTTTCATCATGGAATCATAAGCTGCTTACTCCATAGGCACGTTGGCAAATTACAATCAGCACGACACCTACAGGAATTTTTGTGACTCCCACCCCGATTGAACTCATAGGTGCAGTGCTATTTGCCATAGCCATTCTGCACACTTTTTCCACCAAGTTTTTTGAACGCATGGCACACAAACGACCGGCGCATGCGGGTTTGTGGCATTTGCTCGGTGAGATTGAAGTCGTTTTTGGCTTTTGGGCTTTGGTTTTAATGGTGTTTATGTTTGCCACCAATGGCTCTAAAAATGCCCTCAGCTACATTGATTCGCGCAACTTTACCGAACCCATGTTCGTATTTGCCATTATGGTCATAGCGGGCACCCGGCCGATTTTGCAAACCGCCAAGTCAATGGTTGGCTTGATTGCACGCGCTATCCCCTTGCCGGGCAGTATGGGCTTTTACTTTACGGTGCTTACCCTAGTGCCGTTGCTCGGCTCGTTCATCACAGAGCCCGCAGCCATGACCCTTGCGGCACTTATCCTAGCAGATAGCATTTTTAATCAAGCCATATCGTCGCGCCTGAAGTACGCTACTTTAGGCATTCTGTTTGTCAATATCTCGATTGGCGGAACTCTTACCCCGTTTGCGGCACCGCCTGTCTTGATGGTGGCAAGCAAATGGAACTGGGACATCGCCTTTATGTTATCGGTTTTCGGTTGGAAAGCCGCTATTGCCGTGCTGGTCAACACCTTAGGCGTAACCCTGATTTTTCGCAAAGAATTGCGGCAATTGCCCGTGGCTAAAAACAGCATCAGCACGCCGGTACCCGTTTTGTTGGTACTGGTGCACATATTATTTTTAGTTGGCGTTGTGGTGTTTGCCCACCACCCTGCCCTTTTTATGGGGCTTTTTCTGTTTTTTCTAGGCATAGCGCACGCCTACCAGCAGCACCAGGACCGTTTGATTCTGCGTGAAGGCTTATTGGTTGCCTTCTTTCTGGCCGGTTTGGTGGTGTTGGGCGGCCAGCAGCAATGGTGGCTGCAGCCCGTACTGATGAGTATGAGTACCGACCAGGTGTTTTTTGGCGCGATTGTGTTAACGGCATTTACCGACAATGCCGCTCTCACCTATTTAGGATCCTTGGTGGAAGGACTATCAGATGGGTTTAAATACGCCTTGGTAGCCGGTGCGGTAACCGGTGGCGGTCTTACCATTATTGCCAATGCCCCCAACCCCGCAGGCATTGCAATTTTGCGCAATCATTTTGATAATCAGGCCGTGCACCCATTAGGTTTGCTGCTGGCAGCGTTGCCGCCAACACTGGTGGCATTTGTAGCTTTTCGGTTTTTATAAGCAAGGGATAGGCTTTTTACCGAAGTGCCATCGGGCTACATTTTTTAACGCAAATCCCGCTCACCCGCCCAAACGACCCGGCCATCTGGACCAAAGTCTACTTCGTACACTATATTTTCCCGGCTAATAAAGTCCACATGGATTCTGCCCCTAACGCTGTAGACCCAGGTTGAACCTTGGGCTATAGCGTATGTAGCCTCGCGCGGAGGTTTGCCAATCAGGGTTTGCACTTCGGACTTGGTCATGCCCGGTTGTACCAATTTTTCCTGAAGCGGATCCACCACGTAGCCATTGGTCGCCATCACCGCCGCAGTGCCAGCGCCCAGAAGCCCCAACACCACATACTTTCGAATGCTTTGTATATTAATTTGCATTACTCTCTCCACCCCGTAGCAAGCAGGTCAAGGGGTATGGCCTTATTGCTGTACCCCGCCTACTGGTGGCTCAAGGATGGCATTAACACTTCATATATGCATTGGGAATAATCAAAACGGCGGCTCGTCATCATCCAAGGTATTTACCGCCATCGGCATTGCGTGCTTTACCACTGCAGCCGATGCCGGTGGTTCAGTGTACTCATCGGTGCGGCCAGCCCCGATCATTTGCATCTGGCTTGCTTCTACTTCGGCGGTAATGCGTGTTTTGCCGTCCCGATCGGTCCAGCTCCGGCTACGCAGCCGCCCTTCCACGCAGATGCAAGCTCCTTTACGCAGGTAATGCGATGCAGTTTCTGCCAGCTGACGGTAAAGCACCACGCGGTGCCATTCGGTTATCTCGCGCATTTGCCCGCTGGTTTTGTCGCGCCATTTGCTGGAGGTTGCCAGGCTCATGTTACACACTGCATCACCGTTGGTGAAGTAACGCACTTCCGGATTGGCACCCAAGCGGCCAACGAGTATGACTTTGTTCATCGATGTCATGTTTTTTCCTTGTTACGGTCTTTGTTTATTCGGATGCCACGGCCAGACCTGCATCGAACTCTTGAACCTGCTCAGACACTTGCACCCCCATGCGGCCTGAACCTAGCATTTGCATGCGGCGTACTTCGACTTCACGCGTCAGACGGTTTTGGCCTTCGCGGTCCGTCCAGTTGCGGCTACGTAAACGCCCTTCCACACACACCAATGAGCCCTTTTTCAAAAACTCGGCAGCGGTTTCTGCCAAGTGACGGTACAGCACCACGCGGTGCCATTCGGTTACTTCACGCAATGCACCGGTGTCCTTATCGCGCCATTTGCTGGAAGTGGCAATATTGAAATTGCACACGGCATCGCCATTGGAGAAAAAACGGATTTCTGGGTTGGCACCAAGACGACCGACCAGAATGACTTTGTTAAGTGAGCTCATGATGTTTCCTTTGCATAGTGGAGGATGATTAATTTAATACATCATGCAACTTGTTTTCAAACATGATGTGAAAAGAATCATATATCATTTGCATATCATATTAAATTGTATTTATTAAACTACTAATATGATGCAATAGAAATTTTCTATAAATACATCGTCTCATGATATGATGCACAAAAACACCCAGGAGTTACACGCATGATGCTTATGATTAGCCCGGAAGACTTCAAGCAACTGAGCCCTGCATGCCAGCAGGAACTACTAAGCTTGCTAACGCGGGAAGCATCCCTTGGTAAAACAACACCCTCCATGGACGACTCTCCACCGGATTGGGATGCAGACGAATTCTTAGCCGAAGAGGATGCCAGCTATGCTATCGAGGCACCGGTCGCCCTCACGGAAGCGCCTGCGCGGGCACCAACGCCGGACGCCACAGAAGGCGCGCACAAGCAGGTGCTGGATATTTCGCCAGCCACCGCACGTGATTTGATTGCCAACATTAGCGACAAAAGCCTGTCGGTATTGACGCAATTTGCCAATGGCCAGCCGGTTACACAAGCCAGCCTGATTGGCATCAATGCG
>CALPVM020000209.1 GCA_943327015.2 Akkermansia muciniphila | reverse complement strand
GTACGCAGTGCTGGTGTGCTCGCCCGCAAGTACAAAATGGTGGCTGACGGGTTGCGCTAACTGCGCATAATCTTCAGTGCTGGAGCCTTTGGCGGCAAACGAGTAGGCGCCTGCTGCAAACGGGTCTTTGCCCCAGCGTGAGCAAAGTATGGCGCGTGGGGCTCGGGCTTTGTTGCCAAACATGTTTTTGAGTGCGCGGTGCACTTCAGCTTGCACTTGTGCATCATCCATGGGTTCAACTAAAGCGCCTGCTTTGCCGCTACAGATGCCCACCAAGCAGGGCACCGGGCTGAATGGTGTGTAGTTGAGCCAATAGGCCAGCATTCCACGTTCAGGGGCGTGGTAGCCAAAATATTGCACGTTTTTTGGCCAGAAAGCGTGGTCAAAATGGCAAAAAACCTTGTTCACGCGGCCAACGCCCAAAGCGGATATCGCCTGCAGGTGAGCCTCGGGTAACGCTGGCATAAATTGCACTTGATGTTGCTGCAACACGCCCAAGGGCAGGGTGCACACCAAGCCGTCAGCTGTGTAGCTGACTTGCTTTGTTTGTACGGAAATACCCTTATTGCCCCACGCGATCTGCGTTACTTCGGTTTGCAGTTGTATGTGTACGCCAGCCTTTTTTGCCTGCTGCGCCAAAAGCAGCGGAATGACGTCGTAGCCTTGCGGAAAAATAACATCATCACCCGGAAATTTTTCGTCATCATTCCAGTATCTGGCGCTGAGTTGCTCCAAGGCGCCGCCAGCGTCAAATTCGGTATCGGTGCTAAGCGCATACAGCATGTAGGGGTCAGGCAGTGCAGAGGGCGCTACCTGCTTAATGGCTTCTGCCAAAGAAGAACCTAAGTTTTTGCGCTGGTTTGCCCATTTGCCCGCTTTTTCAAGCAGTTTATCCAAAGCACCTGCATAGGGAGGGCTGAATTGTGCGTCCGTAATATCCTGCCCTAGGAGGTTGAAAACCCGCACCGAGTCGTCATTGGTAACAAAAGTTTTTGCCCCAGCTTGAGCTGCCAGCCTTGTAATAGGGTTGCCCCCTTCGGGGCCATGAATCCAACCGGCACCGGTATCGCAGGCAAAGCCCAGCGTTTGACGATCTGTCACCACTCTGCCGCCCACCCGGTTGCGCGCTTCCAACACCGTTACTTTGTGGCCTGCATGCGCCAGCGTAATGGCAGCAGCCAGCCCGGCCATGCCTGCACCTATAACCAGAATGTGCTTGCCTGTTTGCGCGGCAACAGGCAACGCACCTGCAAGACCTGCGGCTAATGCGGCTTGGAGCAGCGTGCGGCGTTTAGCAGCAAGGGACAATGGTTGCTTGAGATAAATTACTTAATAGCCACAGGTGCCAATGCGCGACTCAGGCTGGCCTCACCACGACCATAAATGGCCGGTTTGTAGCCTGCAATGGTGTCGGTTCGAGCGGTATTGAGCAATTGATTGGTAATTTGCGTAGGCGTGGCCTTGGTGAACTTGCTGCCAAGAATGGATGCATAGCCGCTCACAATAGGGGCAGCAAACGAGGTGCCGTATAGATTAGTTTTGTTGGCCTCTACGCCCACAGATAAAAACTGATTTTGCACCGTAGTATTGCTGCCCGCAATATTAGAGTAGCTGGCCATGGTGGTTGGATTGGTTGGTGTGCCATTGGCATTAAGTGCGCCGACAAAGATGGCCGTTTTGGCGCCGATAAGATCGCGGTTAAGGTAGTCTATCTGACCTTTGCGGTTGCTTGCTCCCACGGCAACACCCCCATCGTTGCCTGCCGACTTCGAGATAATGGCGGAGCCATTTTTTGCGTAGTTGATGATAGAAGTTTCTTGGGCAGACCAGCCCACAGCACCATAACCCGCAGGAGCCAGCATGCCGTAGCTCATATTGAGCACATTAAGGCCTTTTGCCAATGGAATGGAGCTCCCAGTGGTGTAGTCAATGCCACGCAGCACCGCTGACGGCGCAATCATGCCAGCCTCGGTAGCGGTCCATTGTCCATGCCGCCCATATTGAATGCGACCGTTAAGGTTGCCGTAGAGTACAGAGTTACTACGAAAATCATCAATCACGGTAATCGTAGTGCCCTGACCCTTAAAACCTTTGCTCCATGCAGCACCTACATCCGATTGCATCCAGGGGCTCACCGTTTGGGCGACAGCAGGCGAAACAGCCAAAAAACTTAAAATGGCAGTGGCGATAATAGACTGAGTTTGCATAAATTTTCTCCAAAAAGTTAGAAGAGAAGCTTGTAATCAACCTGAACGGAACTTGCCGGCCTTGCTGTTTCAAGATACTGGAGTGTTTCTTCAGGGGTAAGTGTGGATGCAGCCAAGCGGCAATTGACTTCACGAATGCCGCCGATGTCGCCATAGTCGGCAGTGCAGCTTTTTTCTTTTAGTGCACCACCAAGCGATGTATTGGCTGTAAACGTAATAAAACTGTTTTTGCGTAACTCAGTCTGGTAAGTAAAGCCAATCTGAATTGACGGTGAAATACTGTATTTTTCTGCGTTTTCGCCTGTGCCAAAACCCCAGATAATACCTACATTGCGATTGAGTTGGGTCAGCCACGTTGCTTGCAATTCGGGGGCAACAGGTGTGTACCAGCGCGAAAAATGTACTTTGTTACCGTTAGCAGTTTCATAACCCCCAGCGCGTAATGCTTTGGCTTTTTGCGTAAGGGTAGATTGCTGTTTAACGTCGATAAGGTAGCTTGCTGCAATCAATGAATGATTTTCAAGCGAATAATTTTGTGCGTTTACAAGCGGCGCAAATACAGCTAAAGCAACAGCTAAAAGCCGTTTGCACATGGTGGTAAAGTAAGTATCACACATGCTGCTATTGTGAACTTTTTTTAATTATTTGCAACCATTTTTTAAATTGCAGTCGGCAAACCGCTATGCCACAATACAACTCTATCAACCAAGAAACAGGTTTATGGAGCAACTTAAAAAATGCGACTAACGACGCACCAAATAACAACTATTAAAAATGTAGCGCAAAACGTGTTGGGCGCTGATGCTCAGGTCATTCTATTCGGGTCACGGGTTGATGATGCATTACGCGGTGGAGATATCGATTTGCTCATAGAGTCGCAAGCGCATGTGGCCAACAAAACCCAAGCCATTGGACAAATTTATGCAAAACTTATCCGCCAATTGGGTGACCGTAAAATAGATATCATCATCAAAGACCCCGATTCTGAATCATCTACTGTTATTCATTTTGCCAAAGAAACGGGAGTGCAATTGTGACTGCTCAACGCTACTTGGCGGAACATACAAAAAATATGTTGCTAGCGCTAGAACTGGCACACAAGGAAGCTGTGACGATGCGACAGTTTGTAGCTGTGCGCATGAGTTGCATAAAAATGTGCCCTAGCGAAGGGCACTACTTTGGCCAATGGATATCTATGTGCGAAATGTCAAATTTCAAGTGTTGTTGTTTGATGTCATTTATTGGGGTTTGTTGCGGGCTAGTGTCCCGCCAGTGTCCCATTGACCCAAAAGAAAAAACCCGCTAACTTGTGATTAGCGGGTTTTCTTATACGTGACAAGCACTTATTTGGCTCCCTGACCTGGGCTCGAACCAGGGACCTACGGATTAACAGTCCGGCGCTCTACCGACTGAGCTATCAGGGAATAAGCCTTGTATTATAGCGTCAAAATTGCTGAAAAACCCAAATTATGTGATCTGAAGCAAAAAATCAGGCTATTTTAGTAAAGCTAGATAACCGTTGCACCGGTGAAACGCTGGTGGTGTACTGCAGGTGGATTTTTTTTCCAGGAAAAATCAGTGCCGCTGCGGCAAAAGCTGCCAAGGTGCATTCGTGAAAACCGCAGAGAATTAGTTTTTTCTTTCCGGGGTAGGTGTTAATGTCGCCTACTGCAAAAATGCCGGATTCGCTGGTTTCAAATTTTTCGGTATCTACGCGCAATTGTTTGCGTTCCATGGCCAAACCCCAGTCACTGATGGGGCCAAGTTTGGGCGACAGACCCCAGAATACCAATAATTTGTCAGCAGGGAGTGTGATGGGGCTGGCGTCTGGTTGCGTGATAGTCAGTGTACGTATGGCATCGCCTGCTGCATCAAATGCAGTCACCTGACCGGCAAAAAACCGAATCTTTTCAGCTTGAACCAATGATTTAAAAGTGGCCTGAAGTTCTGCATTCGCTTGCAGTTGTTCGCGCCTGTGCACTAACGTGACACTGCGTGCTTTTACTGCAAATCCATCGTTATGGGCTGAGCAAAGTTGTAGAGCCCATTGCAGCGCTGTGTCATCGTCTCCAAATACAACTACACGCTTATTGGCATAGGCAGTGGGATCAGCCACATTGAACGCAATTTGCG
>CALPVM020000208.1 GCA_943327015.2 Akkermansia muciniphila | reverse complement strand
GCAGAAAGCCATGTAGACCGATCCATCCACGCACCCGATGCGTTTATTCAGACCAATGTGGTTGGCACCTTTCATTTGCTGGAAGCGGTGCGTGCCTACTGGTCTGTGCTGGATGCGCCGGCCAAAAGCAACTTCCGGTTTTTACATGTTTCTACCGATGAGGTGTATGGATCTCTTGGCGCCAAGGATGCCGCCTTTACTGAGCACCACCGGTACGAACCCAACAGCCCCTACTCAGCCAGCAAAGCTGCCAGCGACCATCTGGTACGTGCCTACCACCATACCTATGGCCTGCCGGTGCTCACCACCAATTGCTCTAACAACTACGGCCCCTACCATTTTCCGGAAAAGCTGATCCCGTTGATGATTGTGAACGCCCAAGCGGGCAAAGCGCTGCCAGTGTATGGCGATGGACAACAAATCCGCGACTGGTTGTATGTAAAAGACCATTGCAGCGCAATCAGACGGGTACTGCAGGCAGGTCAGGTAGGTGAGGTGTACAACGTGGGCGGCTGGAATGAAAAACCCAACCTCGACATTGTGAACACCATATGTACTCTGTTGGACGAACTCAACCCCCGCGCAGACGGCAAAAGCTACCGCGAACAAATTACGTTTGTCACCGACCGCCCGGGCCACGACCGGCGCTACGCCATCGACGCCCGCAAAATAGAGCAACAACTGGGCTGGAAGCCTGCAGAAACGTTCGAAAGTGGAATCCGCAAAACCGTGCAATGGTATTTAGACAATACAGAATGGGTTAGCCAGGTTCAAAGCGGCGCCTACCGCGACTGGATTAGTCAGCAATACGGCCAAACCAACCATAGCCCTAACAACACTACACAGTCGTAAGCATCATGAAAATAATTATTTTCGGCTGTGGTGGTCAGGTGGGGTGGGAACTGCAGCGCAGCTTAGCGCCATTGGGCCAAGTGTTTGCACTCGACTTTGACGCAAGCAAAAATCCGGTTTGGGATGGGCAAAGTTTGTGCGGTGACTTTAGCGACCTTAGTGGTTTGGCAGAAACGATTCAAAAAATTCAACCGCATGTCATCGTGAATGCCGCTGCCCACACCGCTGTGGACAAAGCCGAGTCAGAACCCGAATTTGCACGCACGCTCAATGCTTTGGCTCCTGCCGTGCTAGCCAAAGAGGCTCAAAGCTGTGGCGCTTGGCTGGTGCACTACAGCACCGACTACGTGTTTAATGGCAGCGGCACACAGTCTTGGATCGAAACAGACACCCCTGCACCATTGAGCGTGTACGGACAAACCAAATGGGAAGGCGAACAATCGGTAGCAACCTGTGCCAAACACCTGATTTTTAGAACCAGCTGGGTCTATGCCGCGCGTGGTGGTAACTTTGCCAAGACCATGCTGCGCTTAGCTTCTGAGCGAGACGCGTTATCCGTTATTGATGACCAGATTGGTGCACCCACCTCTGCCGAGCTGTTGGCCGATGTCACTGCACATGCCATTCGCATGGCGATGCACAACCCCGCTTTGGCAGGGCTTTACCACTGCACGGCCGATGGCGAAACCAGCTGGCACGGCTACGCCCAATTTGCGTTGCAACAGGCCCAAGCCTTGGGTTGGACTTTCAAGGTCAATCCGGACAAGGTTGCACCCATTCCCACGTCAGCCTACCCCACACCAGCACAAAGGCCGCTCAACTCACGTCTTAATTGCAACAAATTAAAAAGCACCTTCGGTCTCAACCTACCACCATGGCAGCAAGGTGTGCTGCGTATGCTGACTGAAATTTCAGGAAACCACTCCAAATGACAACCTCTACTGTTACAAGTACACAAGCACGCAAAGGCATTATTCTGGCGGGCGGCTCAGGCACACGGCTTTACCCTGCCACCCATGCGGTGAGCAAGCAGTTGCTACCCATTTACGACAAGCCCATGATTTACTACCCGCTATGTGCATTGCTGATTGCGGGCATTCGGGACATTTTGGTGATATCCACACCACAAGACACACCGCGTTTTAACCAATTGTTGGGCGATGGCAGCCAGTGGGGTATTTGTATCAGCTATGCAGTTCAACCCTCTCCCGACGGGCTGGCACAAGCTTTTTTGATTGGCGAACAGTTTTTAAATGGCGCACCAAGCGCCTTGGTGCTGGGTGACAATATTTTTTATGGCCACGATTTTGCCAATCTACTCAAAACCGCGCACCAACAAACCAGCGGAGCTACTGTTTTTGCCTATGCAGTACACGACCCGGAGCGTTATGGCGTGGTCGAATTTAACGAACAAGGTCAAGCCATTAGCCTGGAAGAAAAACCCAAAAATCCCAAATCACGCTATGCGGTGACCGGACTGTATTTTTACGATCACAACGTGGTTGAAATGGCCAAATTAGTCAAACCCTCCGCACGGGGCGAGTTAGAAATTACCGACCTCAACGCCATGTACCTGGCACAAGGCCAACTCAACGTACAAACCATGGGACGCGGTTACGCCTGGTTGGACACTGGCACGCATGAATCCATGCTCGAAGCGAGCCAATTCATTTATACCATTGAAAACCGGCAAGGTCTCAAAGTATGCGCGCCGGAAGAAGTGGTTTGGCGCAATGGCTGGATTACTAATGAGCAGCTCAACGCGTTGGCACAACCGTTGGCCAAGTCAGGGTACGGACAATATTTACAACGGCTGTTGCACGAAAAAGTTTACCCGAGCTAACCCAGTGATTCTCCATCCATCAAGATGCAATAATTTACTTTGATTCAAGCGTCGCTAATCGTGTAAAAATGCACTGTTATCGTATATTCTTGTCACCCTATGGCAACTGCTGAATTATCTACCCGCGACGCTTCTCCTATCGCCCTGCCCGGCATTGGCCGCGCTTTGGTGGCAGCCGGAAAAATAGGTCAAAAACCAGCTGAGGACATTTACAAAAAAGCCCTTGCTGCCAAACGCAGTTTTGTTGCGGAGTTGGTCGGATCTGGCACAGTTTCTGCACTGGACTTGGCGCAAACTTTGTCCAACGCCTTTGCTGTTCCCCTGATTGACCTGAACGCCGTTGATACCCAGCGCCTCCCGAAAGGCTTGCTGGACAGCAAAATTTGCCTAGATTACCGCGTTGTCGTTTTAAATAAACGCAACAACCGCCTAACCATTGCCACAGCCGATCCATCTGACCAAGCGGCTGCAGACAAAATCAAATTTGCTACGCAAATGGGTTTTGACTGGATCATTGCCGAATACGACAAACTCACTAAACTCGTTGATGCTACGGCCACCAGTACCACCCAAGCAATGGAAAACATTGTGGGTGGCGACTTCGAGTTTGACGAAGGCGCGGTAGAAACGGTTACTGACGATGCCCCTGCAGTCAACACCGATGTCGAAGACGCGCCGGTTGTCAAGTTTTTGCAAAAAATGCTGCTCGATGCGTTTAGCATGCGCGCATCCGACTTGCATTTTGAGCCTTATGAATTTACCTATCGGGTGCGCTTTCGTATCGACGGGGAACTACGCGAAATTGCCAGCCCCCCACCCGCCATCAAAGAAAAGCTGGCCTCGCGCATCAAGGTGATATCCCGAATGGATATTTCTGAGAAGCGCATTCCGCAAGACGGCCGCATGAAAATGAAGGTCGGCCCAGACCGGGTCATTGACTTTCGTGTCAGCACCTTGCCCACGCTGTTTGGCGAGAAAATCGTAATCCGTATTCTTGACCCGAGTAGTGCCAAGCTCGGTATCGACGCTTTGGGCTATGAGGCCGAAGAAAAAGAACGCCTGCTCAAAGCCATTTATCGCCCCTACGGCATGATTCTGGTAACAGGCCCGACCGGCTCGGGTAAAACCGTGTCTCTCTACACCTGCCTGAACCTGCTTAACCAGCCCGGGGTGAACATTGCCACTGCCGAAGACCCGTCTGAAATTAACCTTCCCGGGGTCAATCAGGTCAACGTGAATGAAAAAGCGGGGCTAACCTTTGCGGCAGCACTCAAATCATTTCTGCGTCAAGACCCTGACATTATTATGGTCGGTGAGATTCGTGACTTGGAAACTGCCGACATCTCCATCAAAGCTGCCCAAACCGGCCACATGGTGCTCTCAACCCTGCACACTAACGATGCACCCACCACGCTTACGCGTATGCGCAACATGGGCATTGCACCGTTTAACATTGCATCCAGCGTGATTTTGATTACAGCCCAGCGTCTTGCGCGCAGGTTGTGCCCTAATTGCAAAACAACCGCAGATGTACCGATTCAAGCACTGCGAGACGCTGGCTTTAAAGAGGCAGACCTCGACGGAAGCTGGAAGCCTTACCGCCCAGTAGGTTGCTCCGCTTGCAATGGCGGCTACAAAGGCCGTGTAGG
>CALPVM020000207.1 GCA_943327015.2 Akkermansia muciniphila | reverse complement strand
CTCGGGCAAGACCTCACAGGCTGGCGCTGCATGGATGCTTTTGCCGGAACCGGTGCTTTAGGGCTGGAAGCCGCATCCCGCGGTGCAGCACACGTTTTACTGGTTGAGCAAGACAGCCAATTAGTGCAAGCCCTTCAAAACACCGTTAATCAACTCAAGGCGGACACCGTCAATGTCCACCGCGGGGATGGAATTGCTGCACTCAAGCAGCAAACAGCAAACAGTTATGACCTCGTTTTGCTCGACCCCCCTTTTGATGCCAACTTATTTCAGCAGGCATTGCAGTGCTGCGCACAACTACTTTCCAGCAGTGGGCGTGTGTATCTTGAAGCGCCCACGCAGTGGACGGATGAGCAACTTCAACCCTACCGACTTTCTGTGTACCGCCATTTAAAAGCCGGCACCGTACACGCCCACCTGTTACAACCTATTTCTGAGACACAACCATGACGCACTCTGTAACTGCTATTTTCCCCGGCACCTTTGACCCCATAACACTGGGGCACCAGGACATGATTCGGCGCGCCTCGCGGCTGTTTCAAAATGTGGTGGTGGCTGTAGCGCAAGCACACCACAAGCAAACACTTTTTACATTAGAAGAACGACTGGAAGCCGTGCGCGACATTGTTGAACCCTGGGGCAATGTGCAGGTAGAACCTTTTAATGGCCTGCTGGTCGACTTTGCTTTATTGCACGGAGCTAGTGCAGTGGTGCGCGGCATACGCTCTGTGACCGACTTTGACTTTGAAGCACAACTCGCCGGCATGAACCGTGCACTCACCGCAGATGTAGAAACCATCTTTTTAACGCCAGACACCCGCTACCAGCACATTAGCAGCACCATAGTGCGTGAAATTGCGCGCCTTGGTGGCGATGTAGCGCAGTTTGTGGCACCAAGTATTCAAACCCGCCTGAGTGAAAAGTTGGGCTAACTATGGCGCTAATGATTACTGACGAATGCATCAACTGCGATGTGTGCGAGCCCGAATGCCCGAACGAAGCCATCTATTTGGGTGAAAAAATTTACGAGATCAACCCTGACAAATGTACCGAATGCGTTGGACACTTTGATGAGCCACAGTGTGTGCAGGTGTGTCCGGTGGCGTGCATTCCAATCCACCCGGAGCACATAGAAGACAAACCCACTTTGCTTCAAAAGTACCACCGGCTGCAAAGCGGCAACAAGTAGTCTCTTAACTACCCGAGCGGCTGACGCTTGACCTCCAGCTGGTCTTACTACTTGGTTTCCTTAGGCACTTTGGCTACAAAAACCTTAGGTTTATAAGCCTTGGCAGCGCTTTGCTCTGCCTTTTTGGCATCGGCCTTTTCTTGTGCTTTTTTGGCATTAGCCTCACGCAGACGCTCTTTAGCCAGTTGTTTTTCTTCCTTTTGGAAGCGAGCCAGTGTGGCAGCTTCGTCTTTCAGACGTGCCTTTTCCATTGCATTGGCTACTTTGCTAATCTTGCGGGTGGATTGGTCTGTCTCTTTTTTTTGTTGCTGCGTGCGAACATCCTGCTCATTCTTCGCCCAGCCATGCAGGGGAAATGCAGTTAACAAAAAAGTAATACAGAGCAAAACAAATTTACGCATGGTTCTCATCCGTTGGCAAAACCCGTGGTGGTTTTGGACGTGGAGGCTTACTGGTGTGCACCTGAAGCATGGCTTTGTCCATTGCACCACTTAAAAAATGCGGTAGAGCGGTAAGGCTACGATCAATGCACTGGTCAATGGCAATGCGGTGGTCCAGCATCGGTTTTTTGAGTACCCAATGAATCACCTCTGACTTAACGCCCGGATGCCCTACCCCCAAACGCAGGCGCCAATAATCACCCGTACCTAACTGCGCATGAATATCACGCAAGCCATTGTGCCCTGCGTGGCTACCACCGAATTTAAGTTTAGCCTCGCCGGGAGGCAAATCGAGCTCGTCGTGAACTACCAAAATTTCAGCCGGGTCAATTTTAAAAAACCGTGCCAAAGAAGCTACCGATTTACCCGATACATTCATGAAAGTTTGCGGCTCTAACAGCCAGACGTTGTTACCGTTGATGCTAGTGCGTGCTGCAAGCCCATGGAAACTTTTTTCCATAACCAAGTGCAGTTTAAGCTGGAGCGCCAGTTGGTCTATCCACCAAAATCCGGCATTGTGACGTGTAGCCTCGTAATCCGGACCCGGATTACCTAAGCCAACAAAGAGTTTAATCATGTTGTAACGCCCTGAAAAACAGAATTCTAGTCTTTTCAGGGCGTACAGAAACTACCAATTATTTTTTGGCAGGTGCCTTAGCGGCTGGTTTGCCACCCTTGGCTGGTTTAGCAGCGGCTGCAGGAGCGGCTTCTACCACTTCTTCAACAGGAGCTACCACCGACACGATCACGGGATTTTCTTTGCCACGGGTAACAGCGGTTACACCCTTTGGCAATTTCAAATCGGCCAAGTGCAAAGAAGTACCTTTCTTTAAGCCACTCAGGTCTACCGCAATGAATTCTGGCAAATCAGCGGGCAAGCAGGACACTTGCACGTCACTCACAATGTGGTTAATCAAGCAAGCATCGGCCTTGACGGCTGGGGACACTTCTTCACCGCTGAAGTGCAGAGGCACTTTCATTTGCAGCTTGGTGTTCGCGTCTACACGCTGAAAGTCAATATGCAAAATCAATTGCTTGAAGGGGTGCATTTGCAGATCACGCAACAACACTTTGCTTTCTTTGCCGGCCAACTCCATATCCAACACGGAAGCATGGAATGCTTCTTTTTTAATGGCATGCCACAAAGCATTGTGATCGAGTTCGACCAATGTAGGCTCACCAGCACCACCGTAAACGATACCGGGCGTACGACCGGTATTACGCAGACGGCGGCTCGCACCCGTACCCTGCTTAGCGCGCTCAAAAGCGACAAATTTCATAACTTACTCCTGAATGAGTCCATCGCGACCAATGTAACTCTGATTTAAAAAGGCACCCTATGCAACAATAAATGTTACGGGTGCCGGCTGATTGTCTGGGGTCAGAACAAACTTTCCTGATCCGAGAACAAACTCATAACCGACTCGCCGCGCGCGATGCGCTGGATTGTTTCGGCAATCAGCGGGGCTACGGAAAGTTGGCGTATTTTTTGGCAGCTAGCTGCAGCAGCTGACAAAGGAATGGTGTTGGTAACCACTACCTCGTCCAGGGAGCCGCCTTTGGCGATACGGTCAATGGCAGGACCTGAAAAAATAGGATGCGTACAGTAGGCATAGACCTTTTTAGCCCCACGGTCCTTAAGCACTTCTGCCGCTTTGACCAAGGTACCTGCTGTGTCAATCATGTCGTCCATAATGACGCAGTTGCGGCCCTCAATTTCGCCGATCACGTGCATTACTTCACTCACATTGGCGCGCGGACGGCGCTTATCAATAATGGCCAAGTCGCAACCCAGCTGTTTGGCCAAGGCACGGGCACGCACCACACCACCAACGTCTGGCGATACAACGATCAGGTCGTCGTACTTTTTTTGGCGTAAATCGCCCAGCAACACGGGCGATGCGTAAATATTATCAACCGGAATATCAAAAAATCCCTGAATTTGGTCGGCATGCAAATCCATGGTTAGCACACGCGCTACACCTACCGTTTGCAACAAATTAGCCACTACTTTGGCCGAAATCGGCACACGGGTAGAGCGGGGGCGGCGGTCTTGGCGCGCATAGCCAAAATAAGGAATAACGGCGCTGATCCGCTCTGCCGAAGCGCGCTTGAGCGCGTCTACCATGATCAGCAGCTCCATCAGGTTTTCGTTGGTAGGAGCACAGGTGCTTTGCACCACAAACACATCCCGTGCGCGAACGTTTTGATTGATTTCGACGGTGACTTCACCATCTGAAAATCGACCAACATTGGCTGAACCCACTGAAATACCAAGATGCCGGGCAATTTCGCTTGCCATAGCTGGATTGGCGTTGCCGGTAAAAACCATGAAATCGGTGGAATTAGGGGCTTGCATAGATTGAGACAGCGCGTAAATTGGGTTTATACCTGTGGACTGCGACCGAAGCGCAAGAGCCGAACATAAAAACTAATTTGGCAGGGGAAGAAGGATTCGAACCTTCGCATGCTGGAATCAAAATCCAGTGCCTTAACCAACTTGGCGATTCCCCTACACGGGTTGCCGGCACCAGGCCGTCAACCGAAAACCAACGCTTTCAACACCACCCTTGCAGGGGGTGCGCCTCCAAACTGTTGCAGACCCGCAGTGTCATGGTGCCAGGGGCATCATCCACGTTGAAATCCGGGGGCAGTTGCGCAAACACCGCACTGCCTGAACCCGTCATCCTGGCCTGCAAACCCTTACTGGTTAGCCAGGCAATCGATTG
>CALPVM020000206.1 GCA_943327015.2 Akkermansia muciniphila | reverse complement strand
TGATAGCAACAACTATAGGTACATTGGCTGCTTTGGCGTGTTTAATAGCCTCTTTCGTTTGGGGCATTACTCCATCGTCGGCAGCTACAACCAAAATAACAATGTCGGTTGCTTTAGCACCACGCGCTCGCATGGCAGTAAAGGCTTCGTGACCAGGGGTATCCAAAAACGAAATCATGCCACGCGGTGTCTCAACGTGATAAGCACCAATGTGCTGGGTGATGCCGCCGGCTTCGCCCGCTGCAACTTTTGCACGGCGGATGTAGTCAAGCAATGAAGTTTTACCATGATCAACGTGACCCATGACGGTAACAACAGGAGCACGTGGCAGTTTTTCTGCATTCTGCTGAGACACCTCATCATCGGTAAATGCCTCAGGGTCATCCAAAGCAGCAACTACAGCCTTATGGCCCAACTCCTCCACAACAATCATGGCGGTGTCTTGGTCCAAAGGCTGGTTAATGGTAACCATTTGCCCCAACTTCATCAATTGCTTGATGACTTCAGAGGCTTTAATAGCCATTTTATGCGCCAATTCCGCCACCGTTATGGTTTCAGGTACATGCACCTCAATGACACGTGCCTCAACGGCTTGTGGCACCTGAGCATGGTGATCGTTATCACGATCGTTGCCACGCTTACCCCGAGGTCCACTGCGCCAGTTGGTGGCGCGTCCTGCACCCGCACCCGTATCACCGCGTGTTTTGATTTCTTTTTTCTTTGCTGGTTGTTCACCAGTCCAACTACTAGTAAGTTTGGATGTTTTAACTTCTTTTCCAGCACCGGCAGTGGTAGTAGCCGCTACAGGTGCTCCACCTGCCTGAGGACCGCCTTGGGGTGTCTTAGCTGGTTTTGCCGTGCCCGATGGCGTGCCTGCAGGTTTATGTAAGGTACCTTTAATAGGTGCCTTGACCTGTGTAGCTGGCTTAGGTTCTTCGGGACGTTTAGCTACCAACACCTTTTTGGGTGCTGACATCATGTTTCTAATTGCAGCTGCTTCCGCCTCAGCCTTACGACGGCGGTCACCCAGATCTGCTGCCCGTGCAACCTCTTCTGCTTGCTGCGCTTTCGATGCTGCCAAAGCAGCTTGTTTGGCTCGCTCTTGCTCCACAATTTTTTGCGCCATAGCTGCAGCGGCAGTCTCAGCTTCTAGGGCTGCCTGTTGGGCCGCCAATTTGGCTGCTTGTTGCGATGGTTGCTCTTTAAAAGCAGCTTGTAGCTTTGCCTTGAGGGCTGCCTCTTTTTCTCGCGTGGCTTGCGCCTCTGCTTCGGCGGCAGCCTTTTCAGCAGCTTCACGCGCTCGCGCTTCTTGTTCTTCGCGCTCACGTCTACGCTGTGCTAAGTCTTCTTCCTGACGCCTGATTAGCTCGGCTTGGCGACTTGCTTCTTCTTCACGCCGTGTCAATTCAGCATGGTCAATTGCCGAAACCGGCATAGTTTCAACCTGCTCATGTTCAGATTCTGGCATTTCAGCAGAGGTTTCAACACCATCCTCACGACGGATAAAAGTACGCTTCTTGCGGACTTCTACCTGTATGGTTCGCGCTTTACCTGTAGCATCTGCTTGCTTAATTTCAGAGGAATGCTTTTTTACCAAAGTTATTTTTTTTCGTTCCTGACTTGCAGAGCCATGACTGGCCTGCAAAAAACTCAGTAACTTTTGTTTGTCTGACTCGGTCAGAACATCGGTGGCCTGAGACTTGGCAACCCCGGCTGATCGAAGTTGATCCAACAATGTAGAGGTGGTTTTCTTGAGTTCATTGGCAAACTCGGCAACGGTCGTACTGGACATTTATTGTGTAACCTTTCATGATGGCCATTACGCATGGGAAGCGGTGTCATTGGTAAACCAATGTGCACGTGCCTTCATGATCAAGGCTTTGGCCTGGTCCGCAGACTGGCCGGTGATTTCTGTCAACTCATCTACTGCCAAATCAGCCAGATCATCGCGGGTGTGTACGCCGCCATCAGCCAATTTGCCAATTAACTCGGCATTGAGACCATCGAGATCACGCAGATTTTGAGAAACTTCTTCAACGTTTTCCTCATGCACAATTTCCATTGTCAACAATGCATCTTTGGCTCGGGCACGTAACTCGTTAACCGTGTCTTCGTCAAAACTTTCAATTTCCAACATTTCCTGCAAAGGAACGTAGGCAACCTCTTCTAAGCTGGTAAAGCCTTCAGCGATCAGAATGTCGGCTATTTCCTCGTCAACATCGAGTTTTTCCATGAACAGTTTACGTCCAACGTCCGTTTCGCTAGCTATTTTCTTAGCTGATTCGGCCGCGTCCATAATGTTAATTTTCCAGCCAGTAAGCTCAGATGCCAGCCGTACATTTTGACCACCGCGACCGATAGCTATTGCCAGATTTTCTTCGTCAACCACTACGTCCATGGCATGGCGCTCTTCATCGACTACGATGCTGGTAACATTGGCTGGCGCCAATGCACCGATAACAAACTGTGCAGGATCTTCGCTCCAAAGCACGATATCAACACGCTCACCCGCCAGCTCATTGGTGACACCGTTTACGCGGGATCCACGCACACCCACACAAGTACCAATAGGATCGACACGTTTATCGTGTGAGAAAACAGCAATTTTAGCGCGTGAGCCGCCATCGCGGGCGCATGATTTGATTTCGAGTAAACCTTGCTCAATTTCAGGCACTTCCTGACGGAACAACTCCACCATAAATGCAGGCGCGGAACGGGACAACAAAATGGGAGCTCCACGCAGGGTCAAATCGACTTCCATGATCATGGCACGTACGCGATCGCCGGTACGTAGATTTTCTTTGGGGATCATTTCTGATCGACGCAGACGGCCTTCTACTCGACCGCTTTCAACGATGATGTCACCTTTATCCATGCGCTTGACAGTGCCTACGAAGATTTTATCTCCACGAGACATAAAGTCGTTGAGCAACATCTCACGTTCGGCATCACGAATTTTTTGCAGAATAACCTGTTTGGCCGCCATGGCACCAATACGGCCAATAGGTACGGACTCAACAGATTCTTCAATGTATTCATCAACCTCTATGTCAGGAATTTGCTCTTTAGCTTCGAATAACAATATTTCCTGATCCGGCATTTGCAAACCAGCTTCATCTGGTACGACATGCCAACGTCGGAATGTTTCATAGTTGCCGTTATCACGATTAAGTGCAACACGTATATCCACTTCACCAGGATACAATTTTTTGGTTGCCTGCGCCAATGCAGCTTCAACAGCGCCCATAACCACATCACGCTCCACGTTCTTTTCACGTGAAATAGCTTCAACAAGCATTAACAATTCGCGATTCATGCCATTACTCTCCTGAAATCTCTATACAACCAATACCTAAACATTAAGAATTTTCCAAACCTCGCGCTCGCCCCTTGAAGTCAACAATAGGCGCAAGTCGTGCATCACGAAGTTCATCAAGGGTGAACCCGAGAGCTTGAAGTGGCGCCGGG
This sequence comes from Akkermansia muciniphila, assembly GCA_943327015.2. Taxonomy (GTDB): domain Bacteria; phylum Pseudomonadota; class Gammaproteobacteria; order Burkholderiales; family Burkholderiaceae_C; genus Allorhodoferax. The sequence continues at coordinate 905 of CALPVM020000206.1, read as the reverse complement.
ACACGCTTTTTGCTTATCTTTTGACCAGGCTTTACAGCCGGCTCATCACTCCATACTATTTGCCAACCTGAGGCGGCACCATCAAGCGCAGCCACTTTTTCGAGTGTTCCTCGAAATTTCTTGCGATTGGCACTCACCTGCCCTGCGGCAGCTGCTCCTAGTGGGGCTTTAAGAGTTATGTCTATCACTTGACCAGTAAAGCGTTCAAAATCTTGTGTATGGCGCAATGGGCGATCTATACCTGGCGATGAGATTTCTAGCCGTTTGTATTCAATGCCATCTACCTCCAAGGCAAATTGCAACTGACGGGTTACTTTTTCGCAATCTTCTACCGTTACAAACTGCTCTGACTCTACAGAATCCGCAGCGGGCATAACCCATGGCAAATCAATGGTAATGCGCAGCAAACCACCCGCAGAGCGCTCAATCTCTACCAAGTCATATCCCAAACCACTCACGGTTTGCTCCACAATTTGCTGCAACGCCACCTGTATGAACCTGCCTTTTAATTCGATATTAAAAACAATCGACCAAAAAAAACGGGCGGTAAATACCCGCCCGTTTGGTCGTGAACTCCTATTATACAACTATTTTGCATCATCCGCCGCTAACAGAACACGGGTGTAGTCATGCTGCGGGCGGTTAAAAACTTGGTCAATATCGCCGTATTCCACCACTTTGCCAGATTGCATTACCAATACTTGGTGCGCCATGGCTTTAATAACTGATACATCATGGGTAATAAGAAGGTATGCCAAGCCACGCTCACGTTGCAATTTCTGTAAAAGCTGCAATACCTGCTTTGCCATAGTCACATCCAGAGCACTTGTGGGCTCATCCAAAACAAGCAGGCGGGGTTGTACTACTAAGGCGCGTGCTATAGCTATGCGTTGTCGTTGACCACC
>CALPVM020000205.1 GCA_943327015.2 Akkermansia muciniphila | reverse complement strand
TTGGCACATTGGGCATTGAGCTGCTGGCGCAAATGCACGTTAGCACCCACACCACCGGCCACAACCAAGCGCTGCAACCCGGTTTGCTTAAGAGCGGTCAAGGTTTTTTTAACCAACACATCCACAATGGCTGCCTGCGCTGAAGCCGCTAAATCTCGCTGTTGACTCTCAGGCAAAGCATCAAAGCTACTCACACCGGCTGAGGCTACCATTTTTTGCGATTGCACCAACACCGCCGTCTTAAGCCCGGCAAACGAAAAGTCCAGATTACCACTACGCAGTAATGGGCGCGGTAGCGCATAGGCCTCAGCATTACCACCTTGCGCCATGCGGGCCAAGGCAGGGCCGCCCGGGTAGCCAAGCCCCATGAGTTTGGCGGACTTGTCAAATGCCTCTCCTGCTGCATCGTCCACGGTTTCACCTAAAAGCTCGTAGCTTCCTACCCTATCCACACGCATCAACTGGGTATGACCACCGGAAACCAACAACGCCAAAAAAGGAAAAGCTGGGGGATCGACACTTAAGAAAGGTGAAAGCAAATGCCCTTCGAGATGATGCACCCCCAATACCGGCTTACCCAATGCGGCACCTAAAGCACACGCTACACCCGCCCCCACCAGCAAAGCTCCTGCCAAGCCTGGTCCCTTGGTGTATGCAATTACATCCAACTGCGAGACACTGCAAGCAGCTGCCTGCAAAACCTGCTTGGTTAAGGGCAATACACGGCGTATGTGATCGCGACTGGCGAGCTCTGGAACCACCCCACCATACGCTTGGTGCATTTGCACTTGGCTATGCAGCGCCTGAGACAAAAGAACAGGCACACCGTTGCCCTGCATACGCACCAATGCTACGCCAGTTTCATCGCAAGACGATTCAATTCCTAATATCAACATAGTGTCTTAGTTTAGGCTACAAAAGCCATGTGATGCCGGCCATTACCCTTGGACAGCACCTCAAATTAACTGTAATTCAGAGTTTTTAGCCTATACTCATTATTAGATATGTGACAAATTCAACAGGCATTCAAATAAAGCGGGTGTAGTTCAATGGTAGAACGGCAGCTTCCCAAGCTTCATACGAGGGTTCGATTCCCTTCACCCGCTCCATGCTTGATGTGCTTGTCATGACAACCAATTCAGGGACCAGCATCCATTTAACGGCCAAGGGCTTTTCCTATGACAGCGACTAACCCACTCGACTTTACTACCAAACCCACTATTTTGGTAGTTGATGACACACCCGATAACCTAACTCTGATGTCTGCCTTACTTAAGGACACCTATAAGGTGAAAGTTGCCAACAATGGCGAAAAGGCCTTGAAGTATGTTCAGGGCGATAGTAAGCCTGACTTGATTTTGCTCGACATCATGATGCCTGGGCTTTCAGGTTACGATGTCATTAAAGAGCTAAAAAGCAATGAAGACACGAAACGCATACCGGTGATTTTTCTCACTGCAATGAGCAGCAGTGACGACGAAAAAATAGGCCTTGACATGGGTGCTGCCGACTACATTACCAAACCAATATCGCCCCCGGTAGTGATGTCGCGCGTGCGCACCCAACTTGAAAACAAGGCTGCTGCCGATTTTTTACGCGACCAGAATACTTTTTTGGAGCAGGAAGTTGCCAAGCGCACACGGGAATTGTCTGCCATTCAGGATGTCACCATTTTGGCAATGGCTTCCCTTGCGGAAACGCGTGATTCGGACACGGGTAACCACATTCGTCGTACCCAGTTCTATGTAAAGCTATTGGCAGAAAAACTGCGCCACCACCCCCGGTTTAGCAATTATCTAACTGACTACAACATTGATATGCTGTTCAAATCAGCCCCCTTGCACGATATTGGCAAGGTTGGCATTGCTGACCGTATTTTGCTTAAACCCGGGCGTTTTACCGATGATGAATTTGCCATCATGAAGACCCATGCAGCCTTGGGACGTGATGCCATTGTTTCTGCCGAACGCCAGCTCGGTATGGAAGTCGATTTTTTACGCGTAGCCAAAGAAATTGCCTATTGCCACCACGAAAAATGGGACGGAACAGGCTATCCCGAGGGCACCAAGGGTGATGCCATTCCAATTTCTGCACGACTCATGGCAGTAGCCGATGTCTACGATGCATTGATTAGTCGGCGCATCTACAAAGAAGGAATGCCGCAAGCAAAAGCCATGGGAATTATCAAAGAAGGCAGGGGCACGCATTTCGATCCTGATGTGGTGGATGCTGCAGAACTGTTACTGGCTGAATTTGCAGACATAGCCACTCGATTTGCTGACAGCGATGCTGATCTGATTGCAAAAGACAAACAACTGCAATTGCTCAAAGAACAGATGTAGGAACCTGCACTATGGATCGCAAACAAGCCATTAAAGCAATTGGCTGTTCCGTTTTTGGTGCTAGTTTGCCTGTTGCATCAACTTGGGCGCAAGACCGCTATGCAAAGTTCAAAGGCCAGTCAATTGTTATCAACATACCGGCGCATTCTCATTACGATGCCATGCTCAAAATTCTGCCAGAATTTACCAAAGAGACCGGCATCAAGGTAGACATTGACCGCCAGCCCATGCTGCACATGAAGCCCAAACAACTGCTATCTATGGCCAAAAAGGAAGGTGATATAGATTTAGTTTGTTATGTGGTCATGTGGAAAAGCGATTATGTTAAGAAGAACCTGATCCAAGAGCTCGCACCTTTTTTTGCGGACAAAACACTTGCCGACCCTGCTTTTGACATTAAGGACATTATTCCCAGCTATTTAGCCAACATGGGAATGGTGGGTGGCCCCAAGGGATACCTGCCTGGACCGGGAGCCCAACTCTATGGCATGCCTTACGGTGCAGAAACCTCAATTCTGGCGTATCGCCGAGATATTTTTGCTAAGCATAACCTTCAGCCACCAAAAACATACGATGCATTTCAAAAGCTCTTGCCTGTGCTGGCTGACAAAGAAAAAATCGGGGCCCTTACCTCACGCGGTCAAATGGGACACCAATGCGTTCACGCTTTTTTGCTGCACTTGAATCCTTTGGGGGGTAAAGTTTTTGATACGCAGTGGAAACCCGCATTTAACAAAGATACTGGAGTCAAGGCTCTGCAATTTTTAAAAGATGTCGTAGACACTGGTCCTGCAGACATACCCAAGTTCAGCAACATTGAAATGACCAATGCCTTTTTGCAGGGCAGATCGTCCATGTACCTTGATTCGACCAGTATTTTTGGCGCGGTTAGCAATAGAGAAACCTCTAAAATTGAGGGCAAGGTTGGTTACGTGGTGCACCCCAAAGGAACACGTTACTCATCCCAATCCGGTGGCTTGGGTCTTGCTATTCCACGTAATGCTAAAAATCCACAAGCCGCATTTTTGTTAATGCAATGGCTTACCTCTAAAAACCAAGACAAAACTGTTAGTCGTTTAGGAGGGGCACCCATCCGACAATCCACGCTGACGGATGCAGCCATGGTAAAGCAGTTTCCAGAGTACATAACTCTGCGTGAACAACTGAAATATTCAGATCCAGATTGGCGCCCGATTATTCCTGAATGGGATGAGATTAACGGTAAACTGCTAGGTGTAGCAGTGCACGAAGCAATTACCGGCAAAAAAACACCCACAAAAGCACTGGAAGAAATCGCTCCACGGGTATTGGAATTAATGAAAAATGCCGGCTATATCAAGGCTTAAGTGAACTTGCTTGAACATACCCATAATTAAACAGGCACACTACTCCCAACAAAGGCAATACCGATGAAAAAACTAGTTCTCAACATGGAACGTTTGCGGCTAAACCACAAATTGTTACTTAGCATTGGAGCTGGTTTTTTAGTTACTTTGCTGGTGGGCTTAAGCAGCCTATATGCGGTGCGAATACTGAGCCAAGCCTCCGAACGTAGTTATCGAAAAGATATGTTGGGCGTGGTGCACCTGATGAACGCTCAGGTAGAACTTATGCGTGTTGGCCGCAGTGTGCGACAAATGGCCATGTCAACCACCGCAGCTGAACGTGCACTGGCCAATAAGTCGATCAGCGAGAGCCTTGTAACCATTCGGCAGGAAACCGGCAAACTTTCTCAGACTGGGCTGAGCAAAGATGGGCAAAAACAATTGGATGCATTTGACTTTGCATTTGACAACACCAAACGTACCGTTGAATCTGCCATAGCAATGCTTGCAAAAGGCGACACCTATGTGGACTCTGAAGCAATAACCTTAATTAGCAGCGAATCAACTCAAAAAACTTTTGATGCTGCAGACAATTTATTAGATGAGCTGATCAAAATTCAGAAAAATGAAGCTGCAGCATCTGCCGAGCATAGCGCGCAGCTGGCTACTTCTATCCAGATTTTTTCCATCACGATGCTTCTGCTTGGATTAGCTGGCTCTACTTGGTTTGGTCGCAT
>CALPVM020000204.1 GCA_943327015.2 Akkermansia muciniphila | reverse complement strand
CAGCCGCCCATCGGGTTGACTTTTTCTTCGCGGTAGATGCGCATCATCTCCTGCTGCATTTGTTGCGGGTTGTCTTTCAGGCGCTCGCGCATTTCCATAATTTTGGGGTTGACTGCCTTCATTTTGGCCATGCTGGCATAGGCTTTGGCGTTGAGCCAGTAGAACGCAATTTTGAGCAGCAGCACCAAAGCTACGATTGCCCAGCCCCAGTTTTGGAGCATAACGTAGAGCTTATCCAACAGCCAGTACAAAGGCTTAGCTAGAATGGTGAGCCAGCCATAGTCTTTTACCAACTCTAGACCGGGAGCCAAGGCTTCGAGGCGCTTTTCTTCCTGAGGGCCGGCATACAGTTTGGCATCAACCTCTTTGGTTGCACCGGGTGCAATAGCCTCCAGTGGCGCAATCATGCTGGCGCGGTAGCAGCAATCGGGCATGGGCAAACCAATATCTACCGCATCGAGCGAGAAGTTACGTTGCACGCCTTCTGGCAGCACCCAGGCGCTGGCAAAGTAATGCTGCACCATGGCAATGTAGCCATTGGACGATTGCTTTTCAAACTCAGTTGTTTTTTTCTTGATATCGGTAAATTCAACTTTCTGGTATTTTTTGGCATCGGTATAAACCGCAGGGCCGGTAAACGTAGAGTAAAAAACAGACTCGCCCGGGGGTTTGTTGCCGTCACGCACCAGTTGCAAATAAAGTTGCGGAGCAATCGGAGCTGCAGATAGGTTGGTAATGCTGTGCTTTACCTCCATAGCATACGATCCACGGCGCAAGGTATAGGTTTTAGCCAGTTTTAATCCACCCACATTGTCTGATGTGAATGTAAAGCTCATGGCATCTTGACCATCTTGCAGCGCTTTGTCGCCGCTAAACGTCATGGGGGTTTTGTGGGTAGGGAACGTGCCAGATGTAGCACCACCAATCACCCCGGTTTGCGCCATATAAACACGCTGGGGGCTGTTATCGAGCAGAATGAACGGTTGTGCCTTGTCTTCGGTTTCCGAAAAAGCGGTGAATTCGCTGCGTATCAACGAGCCGCCTTCGTTCTCAAACACCAATTTCAATACGTCGGTGGTAACTTCAAAATACTGCTTGGGCACTACAGGTGCCGCGCTAGGCGCAGCTACGTTGGCGGAGGGTACAACTGATGTTGTGACAGCTGCGCTAGGCACACCGGTATCTTGAGCCGGCGCTACTGGCTGTGACGCCACGCTTGCAGGCGCAGTTTTAGGCAGAGGCGCCGGGAAAAAAGTAGCCCGATTGCCGTTATGAATTTGCCATTGATCCCACAGCAGCACCATGGAAAAACCAAAAATCACCCACAAAATGGTGCGGCGAATGTCGTTCATGAGAGTTTCTTTTCAGGAGAGGATGAAATCAATCGGCTTAAAAAGCGGGGGGCTTGCGCCGGAACGGGGTCGTGACCACCAGCACACCATGGCTGGCAGCGGGCAATGCGGGCTGCAGCCATGTACGTGCCTATGCCTGCACCATGCTGCTCCAGGGCTTGCAATGCGTACACCGAGCATGTTGGCTCAAAACGGCATGACTGACCCAGCCATGGACTGAGCAACAGACGGTACCCTTTGATCAGGGTGACAAGTAATGTTTTGATCATGGAGCCAACAATGCTCATGGTTGGGCCAATTTCTGGATTTTGCTGCGCTCTGCGGCAAGTGCAAACAATTGAAGCAGCTCTGCCCGAACAGCCGATTTCAAGGCGTCTGATGTGGCACTCATAAAAACCGAACGGTCAAACCCCGCACGTAAACGTAGCACGTAAGCTTGCACCGGCAAAGCGGCAGCAAACGCCGCACTGACGTTGTAAATCTGGCGCTTGATGGCGTTGCGAGTGACTGCACGTCGTGCCCAGCGTTTTGGCACCATGGCACCTAAGCTTTGCATAGGTAAAGCAGGATTCAATACATTGGCATGCAAGGCAAAATGGTGCGTTTTGGCGAGTACTTTACCCGCCAAAACAGCCTGAAACTCAGTTCTTAAAAGCAGCCGCTGCAAGAGTTAAATCAGACAGCCAGACGTTTACGACCCTTGGCGCGGCGGGCATTGATAACAGCGCGGCCGCCACGGGTTTTCATGCGAACCAGAAAACCGTGGGTACGGGCGCGGCGGATTTTAGAAGGTTGATATGTGCGTTTCATGTTGATTTCCTAAGAGGATCAGTTGCGCCCCTACATCGATTTGTGTGCAGGGTTCGATAATCTCGCCCTGAACACCATCAGGGGAACTTCGCATTATCGCAAACTTTCAGCTCTAGAGCAATATTTTGCGCACTTTCAGCTGCATTTACCCGCATTTCCCCTATTTGGGAAAGGTTGTTTAGTGGGTATCATGTGCAAATATTATCCAAAAAGGGGACTTACCATGGGTTTGATGGACTTTATTAAGAAGCAGTTTATTGACGTTATTCAATGGACGGAAGATTCTGATGGTACGTTGGCTTGGCGTTTTCCGATGTCGGGCATGGAAATTCAGAACGGTGCCACACTGGTTGTGCGCGAATCGCAAATGGCTATTTTTGTAAACGAGGGCAAGGTGGCGGACGTGTTCGGCCCCGGCACCCATAAGCTCACAACCCAAACCCTGCCCGTACTTACCTATCTCAAAAATTGGGACAAACTGTTTGAATCTCCCTTTAAAAGCGATGTCTACTTTTTTAGCACCCGGCAACAGGTAGATCAAAAATGGGGCACTCCTCAGCCCATTACCATCCGTGATGCAGATTTTGGTGCAGTGCGATTGCGTGCCTTTGGCAACTACAGTTTTCGCATGGCAGACCCCAAACTGTTCCATACCGAAATTTCTGGCACCCGTGAGACGTATGGTACTGCTGATCTAGACGGCCAATTGCGCGGCTTGGTGCTGCAAAATATTAGCAATGCCATTGCCAGCAGCGGCATTGCATTTTTGGACTTGGCCGCAAACCAACTTAGCTTTGCTCAGGCGCTTACCACCCAATTGCGCCCTGAGTTTGCCAAACTCGGACTGACGTTGGAGGGCATGACGGTACAAAACGTCTCGCTGCCGGAAGAGTTGCAAAAAATCATGGACCAGAAAATTGGCATGGGCATGGTGGGCAACGACATGGGTAAGTTCATGCAGTACCAAACCGCCCAATCGATTCCTAAATTTGCCGAAAGTGCTGGGCAAGGTGGTGGAGTAGTGGGCGATGCCATGGGGCTAGGTGCGGGCGTGGCGCTAGGTCAAGTCATGGCGCAAAACCTGCAAGCCGGCCTCATGGGTGCGGCTGCAAGCTCAGCGGTTGCTGCGCCCGCTGTAGCGTCTGCAGGCGTTAAGCCTGAAGACATTATGGCAACCCTTGAAAAACTGGGCGACCTTAAAACCAAAGGCATTTTGACGCAAGAAGAGTTTGATGCCAAAAAAGCCGAATTGCTGAAAAAACTGGTTTAAACCTTGTCTGACGCTGGCAAAAGCCCGTTGCGTAGCTACCAGGCGCCATGCCCGGGGTGCGGTGCGCCCGTTAACTTTGCCAGCGCCCAATCCACCCACGCCGTTTGTGCCTACTGCCAAAGCACGGTGGTGCGCAATGGTGACGTGCTGGCACGTGTGGGCAAAATGGCAGAGGTGTTTAACGACCATAGCCTGCTGCAGTTGCATGTTACGGGGCAGTATCAAAACCAATCTTTCACACTGCTAGGCCGTTTGCAGTACCGTTATGGCGAAGGCACCTGGACCGAGTGGCATGCTGTTTTACAAAACGGTAACAGCGCTTATTTATGCGAAGACAACGGCGCTTACGTTTTTACCAAAACGATTACCACCCAGCGCCCCATGCCAGCGCCGGAGCGCCTAACGCTGGGCACCAACTCCACCATTAATGGCAAAACTTTTACTGTATCGTCTAATCAGGTAGTGCAGCTCATTTCTGCACAAGGCGAGCTCCCCAGGCTACCTGAACTAGGCGTCAGCCACAGCATGGTGGAGTTACGCAGTGCAGAGGGAGAAGTGCTGAGCATTGACTACAGCGCCACACCGCCGCGCTTGTGCTTGGGGCGCGCCGTTAACTTGGAGTCATTGGCGCTTCAAGGCTTGCGCGATGGCCCACAAAAAGACGAAAAAGGCCGCCAATTTGATTGCCCCCACTGCGGCGCACCGGTTACTGTGCAGTTTGACACCAGCAAAAGCCTGACCTGCAGCGCCTGCAACAGCATTATTGACATATCACAAGGGGTTGGCAGTGAACTCAAGCATGCAGTACAGGATGAGCCGATGGAGCCGCTCATTAAACTTGGTAGCACCGGCACTTTCCAAGGGGCGACGTGGCAGGTAGTGGGTTATCAGCACCGCATGGGCACTGACCCCGCTTATCCCGACGAGTCTTTTGGATGGGAAGAATATTTGCTTTACAACGCCAAGCGTGGCTTTACTTTTTTGGT
>CALPVM020000203.1 GCA_943327015.2 Akkermansia muciniphila | reverse complement strand
TGTGATGTTTCAGAATCCGAAAGTTACATTAAATATTACTGAAACAGACGGTACGCCTGCTGATATTGCAGCTGAGCAAGCAAAAATACAAGATTCTATTAATAACCACTACAAATACAAAACAGTTCTAGGGGCTGGTATTGTTTTTGAGTTTTAATGGTTTACATTGACTAACTCCCACCCATCCTTCTACTGGTCAGATTGGAGCACCCAAGATCTTGACCAGTTGCGCACCTCTGGCCCAATCAACGATTGGGTGGTAGTTTTGCCATTGGCGGCCACCGAGCAGCATGGCCCGCATTTGCCGCTCAAGGTGGATAGTGCCTTGGTCGAAGGCGTGGTTGCAGCCAGTGTGCACTACCTGCAGGACGCAGCAAAAGTGCTTTTTTTACCGACGCAAACCATTGGCTTCAGCCCCGAGCACAGCGCGTTTGCGGGCACGCTGACGCTCAAAGCAGAAACCATAATTCGCCTCTGGACCGATATTGCAGAGAGTGTCGCTGCCAGCGGTTTTAAAAAACTGGTGCTGCTCAATTCTCATGGTGGTCAGGTGGGTTTTATGGATATTGTGGCGCGTGATCTGCGCGCGCGCCTGCACATGTTGGTTTATAGTGTTAATTGGTTTAATCTGCCGCTGCTGGATGCAGACGGTAACAACATACCAGACATGTTTGGCGCGCATGAACAGCGTTTTGGTGTACATGCCGGTGATATAGAAACTTCTATGATGCTGGCACTTGACCCGGCCCATGTACAAATGCAACATGCGCAAAATTTTGCATCCACATCAGAGCAAAGAGCGCGCGATTATGCTATTTTGGGTGACGGTAAAACTGCCAAGCTGGCGTGGCAAATGCAGGACTACAACGCTGCGGGTGCCGTGGGCAATGCGGCTGCGGCCACAGCCGAAAAAGGCAGAACAGTCATTCAGGCCGCAGGGCAGTCACTGGCAAAACTGCTGGCAGAGGTGCAGCAGTTGCCGTTAAATACTTTGCAATAAATTCAACTCAATCTACGAGTTTCAGACGCTTTTGCCATTGGTTTGACACTGCCCATGCCGGCATTGTTTTCATTCAGTTTGAAAACCGCCACGGTGTGCACCAACTCCTCCGCTTGAGATTTGAGCGAGCTAGCCGCAGCCGCCATTTGCTCAACCAAGGCTGCATTTTGCTGGGTGACTTCATCCATTTGCTTGATGGCTTCGCCGACCTCGGCCACTCCTAGACTTTGCTCGTTGCTGGCAGAGCTGATAGCACCCATAATGTCGGTTACACGCCGGATGCTGGTCACTACCTCGGTCATGGTAGAGCCGGCTTGGTCTACCAGCAAAGTGCCTTGCTCTACACGCTCCACGCTGGCATTAATGAGCGATTTGATTTCTTTGGCTGCATCGGCAGAGCGACCGGCTAAAGAGCGCACTTCACTGGCCACCACGGCAAAACCGCGACCCTGCTCACCGGCGCGAGCCGCTTCCACAGCCGCATTGAGCGCCAAAATGTTGGTTTGGAACGCAATGCCATCAATCACGCTAATAATGTCAGAGATTTTGCGTGACGATTCATTGATGCCGCGCATGGTCTCTACCACCTCGGCAACAACCTCACCGCCCTTAACTGCAACGTTTGATGCGCTCATTGACAACTGATTGGCCTCGTTGGCACTGGCAGCGTTTTGTTTAACTGTTTCGCCCAGTTGCTCCATGGAAGCGGCTGTTTGTTCCAGTGCGCTGGCTTGATTTTCAGTGCGGCCAGACAAGTCGTTGTTACCCTGCGAAATCTCGGCACATGCTACCGCCAGACGCTCCGAGTTTTGCCGTACATTGGAAACCACACGGGTCAGACTGTTTTGCATCAGTTGCAGTTGCGACAGCAAGCTGTAGGTATCGCCAGTTTTTAGACGGATAGGGAACGCCAAGTTACCATCTGCCACATTGCGTGCAATTTTGGCGGCTTGCGCGGGTTCTGTGCCGAGTTCGCGACCCAGTGCGCGAATGAGCAAAAAGTTATACAAGCCAGAGGCTGCCATGCCCAAAAGGAAAATACCAATACAGCCAAGTTTGATGTTGGTGTACATGGCATCCGCATCCATAAAGGCTTGTTGTGCTGAATGCACTTGTTGTTGGGTGAGTGCTTTGATGTTCTCGTGTACCGTGGCGTACAGCGGTGTAATGCGTTGGGTCAACAGGCGTTGGGCTTCGTCATGGTTACCAGTTTGCAATGCCAAAAGAGCAGGTTGTAGACCTTCCTGTAAGAAAATCCGGTAGTTGTCGGCAAATGTTTTACCCAATTTTTGCTCTTCGTCCGTTAAATCGGTGGCAATAAACTGGTTCCATGTTGTGTCAATGGATGCCAAATTGGCATTGATATTGGCTTGCAATGCATTGTTGGTTTGTGCGCCATGGTCTGAGAGCGCAGCAGCAATTGCAAGCCGGTTTTCCAGAATCTTGACCTCAATATCCGCCATTTGTGCCACAGGCACTGTGCTGTTGCTATAAACAGACTTTAGCGACTGGTTGGAACTGAACATTCCAAACAAGCCCACGACAACCAATAGGCAGGCGAGAGCAGACATCATGCCGCCCAGAATTAACAGACGCGTAGAAATTTTCATGTTCATGGTAATTTTTCAGCCAAATGAATGGATTAATGCCGGTTTTACTCAGACGAGGTGCACATTATCCTTGAGATTAAGTGAACCTTGATGCTTGTCAGTTTCTTTTGCGACCGTTGTTAGCTGTTGGCTCTGAGCTTGGTTGGGGGACGTTTGTTCTTGCCTGCACGCAGCATCTTCCATGCCTGTTTGGCAAACACCCATAAGCCAGATTCGTTCGGTTTAGGCGGTTGTCCGTGGCCAATGCGTTTGAGTTGGCCGGTGTACCAACTCACCTCTAAAAGACCGAGTTTGTCTATCGCCTTGATGCCGGTTTTGATAGGTTTGACCTGATGCTGTGCTGCTTTACCCGCTAGTAGTCGTAGTGGGACATCGGGCTCAATAGCCAGAATTCGTGCCAACCCGACCATGTCCACAGCCCCAGACTGGATGGCCTCCGCCATACCCTGTGCTGTCCGAAAACCTCCTGTTACAACCAAAGGTGTTGTAACCGCTGCACGGGCTTTTTCGGCAAACTCCATAAAGTAGGCCTCACGCTGGCGCGTGCTGTCTTTAACATCCTTGTTGAACTTGATTCCGGTCATGGCAGGTGCCTCATAAGTACCACCAGAAATTTCTATCAAATCTATGCCAGCAGCAGACAGGGCACGAATGGTATCCATCGATTCTTCTTCCGTAAAACCGCCGCGTTGAAAATCCGCCGAATTCAGTTTGATCCCCACTGGAAAGTCTTTTCCCACCGCCTTGCGGATGGCGTTGAACACCTCAAGCACAAAGCGGCGGCGTTTTTCTGCGTTACCGCCCCAGTCGTCGGTGCGGGTGTTGTGGTGTGGAGACAGAAACTGGCTTACCAGATAGCCGTGCGCTCCGTGAATTTGTACGCCGGAAAATCCGGCTTTTTTAACGACACCGGCAGCCTTGGCGTAGCGCGCAATCAGGGAGCGAATTTCGGTATCCGAGAGCTCACGCGGAGTGGCAAAAAAGGCTTTCATGTCGTCCCGAAAAGGAACGGCAGATGGCGCCACAGTTACTTTATTGAGCCCTTTGGGTGCTTGCTTGCCCGGATGGTTGAGTTGTACCCAACACTGCGTAGCATTGCTCGTGGCCGCTTTTGCCCAAGACTGTAGTTCTGTTAAATGGCGCTCATCTTCTATGACCACATTACCGGGTTCACCTAAAGCAGCGGGGTCAATCATGACGTTTCCGGTAACGCACAGACCAATACCGCCATCGGCCCATGTCTGGTACAGATGTACAAGTGCAGGAGTGGGGGCGCCTTCGCGGGTGCCCATGGCCTCAGACATGGCTGATTTTAGCAATCGGTTTTTGACGACGATGCCGTTAGGCAGTTGCAATTTTTGGTTGAGTATTTGGCTGGGAGACATAAAATCCTTGCAATTGGGCACACTAACAGGCGCCTTGGGTACTACCTTGCACAGGCAAAGGTAGGGTCTTGATGTATAAACAAGATTATGATTTTATGCTTTATACGTTAATGACATCAAAAAAACTGCTTCGATTCAGCGTTGGTGCGGCCATCGCTCTGGTCATGCTTGCGGTTTTGACGGTTCTGGCCTTGCCCCATCTGCTGCAGTATGTGGCACAAAACAAGGGCAGTGAATTGTTGGGGCGTCAAATTCATGTGGGTCATGTTGATTTCAGTCCTTGGTCATTGGAGCTCACAGCCACCGATGTTTCGGTGGATACTGCAGACGGCTTGGCCAAGCAGTTGGCGATTGACCGTGTCTATGTCAACCTTGAGTTGCAATCGTTGTTACGTTTGGCACCCGTGGTCCAGGCCGTGGAGTTGGATGCACCCAAGGTATTACTCACCCATTTGGGGGAGGGGCACTACGACATCGATGATG